>CALASU010000148.1 GCA_937888765.1 uncultured Clostridia bacterium
CTTTAAACTGAAATACATTCTGACTGCGTTCTTTCAGTTCCTTTATGATCTCATACCCATAACAGTCCTTTTCTTCCAAAAGGGATAACAGCATCAGTACACTGCTTCCGCCAATCAGATTTTTGTCCATATCACACACGCCCCTTTCTTCGCTTCTTATCATACTTTTATATTACCTAGATATTCTAGGTATGTCAATGAGTTATCTTCCTTTCATAAAAAAAGAAGCTCCGCTTTTTCGCGAAGCCCCTTTTCCATTTCAATGGTCACAATCGTCATTATGATGATGTGTATAATCATCATATCTGTCATCATCATAATACGCATAGTCACAATCATTATCAAATTTTAAGATACTGCCTGTCTGTGCATCAATTTCGTAATCATACTCACGGTAATCATATCCGAATTCGATTTTATAAATTTTTCTGCCGTCATCATAATCTGTTTCTGTTTCCATAAAATCCACATTATTTTCATTCAGCCCTGCATCCTGCAAAGCGATCTTCTTCGCCTGCCACATACCAACATCTGCAGGCTGTACTGTATTTCCGACAGTATCCGTATCTGTTACAGTATTCGAGCCGCCAAAGCTGTCCGCATCCGTTACCGTATAGCCATCCTGACTGGTCAGCGTCACTGTTTTTGTGCTGTTATTCCATTTTACATCCTTATCCATAATCTCGCCGATAGCCCTCAGAGGCAGATAAGTAGAGCCGTTATACAGCAGAGGATATACAGCCTTGCCCGAAGCTGTTCTGAAATTCTGTGTCATGCCGTCAATCACAATCGTAAAATCTGTGCGCACCTGTACCGTTACATCTTTGGTTTTGCCTGCGATATATCTGTTAGAAGAGTCAGATGCCGCCCGTTTGCCTTCCAGTGTGATCGTTTTTGTTGCTTCGTTCCAGTTCACATTTCTCCCCAGAGCTTCCCCGATGGCTCTCAAGGGCAAATAAGTAGAATCCTGATACACCAGTGCATATGCCGCAGAACCATCCGCACGTTTGAAATTGCGTTCTGTCCCATCAATCACAATCGTAAAATCGGGTCTGATCTTCGCTGTTTCTTCTTTGAATTTTGCCATCGCTCCCGCAGGGATCAACGAACAAGCCAAAATCAGCGTCATTCCCATCATTATCCATTTTTTCTTCATAGCTTTTCCACCTTTCTGTTTGAAAAGAATTTTTTCTTCTTCAGTATAACAGATTACTAACTGAAACACTATGTTCTTTATCAACCTTTGTTCTTTCTTAGCTATAACAAAAAAGAGCAGACATAGCGTCTGCTCTCTACTTTACTGGGCGGAGAAGGATTCGAACCTTCGAAGCTATCGCAACAGATTTACAGTCTGCCCCCTTTGGCCGCTCGGGAATCCACCCACACACAACGGAACTTTAGTTCCGCTTTCCTTATGAAAAGCACATCTGAAAGTCAGTTGAACTCTCAAAACAGAATAACGTAGTATTTTACAACCTTAAGCG
>CALASU010000149.1 GCA_937888765.1 uncultured Clostridia bacterium
ACGCTGTCCCTCGAGCCCCCTGCGAGGGGGTCACCCCCTCGACCCGATTTGGCAAAAGCATTCGCTTTTGCCGAAAAACTTTAATGTTACCCGCCGAAGGCAAATAAACCTTTGAGGGCTTCGCCCTCAAACTCCCAGCAGGGGAATCATTCCCCTGCACCCCGATTTGAAAATCAAATTTCAAAGAAATTTGATTTTCGTATAAGGGTCAAGGGGGATTATCCCCCTTGTAGGGGTTGAGGGGACAAAGTCCCCCATAGGGTGCAGGGGCAAAGCCCCGCAAGAAATGCCGTCCGACTTCCGTCAAACGGCATTCTGTTATCGCTTTGCTTATTTTGCCAGAATTTCTTCTTTTCTTTCCAGCAGTTCATTGGACAGGATCATCGCTTCCGCTTTTTCAAAGCCGATTCTTGCGATTGTGTCCGCCAGTCTTTCGCCGGCCACACCCTGGTCCTTGAAGAACAGCATTGTTTTTTCCACAATATCCATTACTTCTTCGTCAGAAGTAAAGATTTTATTCAGCGCAGTACCCTGACCAACTTTTTTGCCCCAACGACCGCCCAGTGTTACCTTGTAACCGTTCACTTCCTGTGTCATAGCACTGAAAGGACATTTTGCCAATGTCACACATCTGCCGCATCTGATACATTTGCTTTCGTCAAACACCAGCTTTTCGTCGTCAGCCTTTGTTGCCGCACCCATAGGACAAACCTTTGCCACTACGCAGATTTTACAGCTCTTACAAGCGTCTGCTTCAAATTTGGGCACTCTCTGTCCGATGATACCCAGATCGTTGATATCGGGTTTTACACAGTTGTTG
Source organism: uncultured Clostridia bacterium (assembly GCA_937888765.1). GTDB lineage: Bacteria > Bacillota > Clostridia > Lachnospirales > Anaerotignaceae > Anaerotignum_A. Next base: position 821 of record CALASU010000149.1, read on the forward strand.
GGGCAGCCGCCTGTTGCCACTTTAAATTTATGAGGCAGCTTCACACTATTATAACCGATAAAGAATCTTTCGTGAATTGCCTGACTCAGTGCATATGTATCATACAGACCATACTGGCAGGTTGTACCCTTACAGCTTACGATGGGACGAATCTTAGGGCCTGTACCGCCGACCATCAGACCGCCCTCTGCCAGATATGCAATAAAATCATCAATTTTATCATAGGGGATCCCCTGTACTTCAATTGTCTGACGTGTTGTCATTGCCATTTCGCCGCTGCCAAATTTATCAGCCGCTTCGGCAATACGGATCGCTTCTGTTGTTTTGATCTTACCGTTTCTTGTAATCACACGCGCATTGAAGCAGTCTGTACCTTTCTGCTGCAGAAACCCCATGCCCTTTACTCTTTTAATATCATCTGCACTTACTGTTACCACGCAAATCCCTCCTTCAAACTTCCTTAAACCTCAAAAAACTTATACATTCTTTTTTGATTATAACATATCCTGCCGCTTTCATAAAGCAAATGTTTCTTTTTTAACAAAGTATTTTTTATTCCCTCTCCTGCAAAGCCTGTACCACACGCTGCTTTGCCTTTTTGTACTGTTCCACACGCCGCAGATCTCTTTCGGTCACTTCCGTCAGACGGCTCAGATCCATATTGTCTGTCAGATCTGCATATTTTACCTGTGCCGCCAGAGGATTCCGACAAACCGTTTCGATATATTTCATATAGTCCTGCTTTTTTGGCTTTGTCAGACACTGCAGGGCTTCTATAATCTCCTCAGAAAAGCCTTCCTTTCGCAGTTCCTCCGCTGTCATCGGGGTATCCTCCAAAATATCATGCAGTACTGCCACCGTTTTCGCCTCTGTGCTTTTGCAGTTCAGCATCACTCTGAGCGGATGCAGAATATACGGATGCCCGCCTTTATCCACCTGTCCCATATGCCCCTTTACCGCCAACAAAATCGCTTTTTCCAGCATAGCCATTCCCCTTTCTTTATACACAGTATAAGCCCGCATTCTCAATCATGCAAAGAAAATCCTGCACAATTACAGCATATGCCTTTTGTTTAGATTTCACAAAATTTCTTTTTGCGACAAAAAAACACAAAATTTAATATTTTTGTCAAACCTTTTTATCCATACTATGTTACTATATATAAAGAAGATGAAAAGATTTTTCATTCCTGACGGAATGATACGATAGAAACCCCGAAAGGAGGCAGTTTCCATGATCTATTATTTCAGTGGAACAGGCAATTCCTATGCCGCAGCCAAAGCACTGGCAGACAACCTGCAGGAGCCTTTGCAGGATATTGCACAGGCAGTCAAAAATAATTCTTATTCTTATACGCTTTCCGAGGGCGAACGTCTTGGCTTTGTGTTTCCCGTATATGCCTGGGCCCCCCCGAAGATTGTCCTTGATTTTATCAGACAGCTGAAACTGCAATTTGCATATGCCCCCTATGTTTTCGCAGTCTGCACCTGTGGTGCATCCGCAGGCAAAAGCATTGATTTTCTGGAAGATGCACTGGCAGAAAAAGGACTGACCTTAAACAGCGGCTTTTCCGTTGTCATGCCCGATAACTGCATCACGCTCTTTCCTGCAGAATCCGAAAAAGCCATCAAAGAAAAGCTTGCTCATGCAGAAAAAACCATACATCGTATCCAGAAGGCAATCCGTATGGGAAAAACAGGCTTTTTCCGTGTAAAACGAGGAAAATTTGCAGGCACGCTTTCCCACGTGGTCAATCCCCTGTTTCAGAAAGGCGGTATGAAAACAAAGGCCTTTTATGTAACGGATCAATGTACAGGATGCGGGCTTTGTGAACAGCTTTGCACCAGCGGCTGTATCAAACTGCCTGTCGGAAAACCCGTCTGGACAGAAGATACCTGCAATATGTGCCTTGCCTGTCTGCACCGCTGTCCCGTTACAGCCATTCAGTACGGCAAAAAAACGATCAAACGTGCACGTTATCTGCATCCCATTTATCAGACAAAGGGGGACGAATAATCTATGAACATCAAAAGAGGGATTTCTTTTATGCTGGCGGCTGTACTGCTGCTTGCCTGCACAAATATCGCCTTTGCAAACAGCTCTAATCTTGTCAGCAATAAAAAAACGGCACAGCTGCGTGCCAAAGGAGAAACCTATTGGGCAGAGCAGGAAAAACTGCATACCGTAGGCGAAGCCGTTTCTGTTGTGACATACGGAGAACCTTTCTCCTATCTGTTACAGTATCCGAAAACAGGCTCTCCCAATATCGACAATCGTATCGAAACCATCGTTTCCGATATCCGCAATGCATTCGACAGCGAATATATGATTGCAGAGTCCATTGACGGCGATGAAAAAACCGTAACCAATAAAGATACGCTTCTGAAAGTCGGCTACGAAACCTATCTGACAGAGGAAACCAAGCTGACACTGGTGCTCTGGGAAACACATGAAGCAGATGTACTGAAAACCCCTTTTGTCCGCATCCATATGCACCATTTCGATCTGGAAGCAGATGCAGAAATCCATGCAGAGGATCTGATGTGGAAAGATTTCAGAGAAAATGCTTCCCGTTATACACAGAATTACTTTACGACCACAAAACCTTATGATAAGGCAATTTTCGGCAACTATGCGAGTATCCTCGCTCCCGATGCAGGGCGTTTTGACAGATTCGCCTTAACAGAAGACGGCGTTCTGTTTTACTTTGACCGCTATGATGTCTTTCCCGGTAGCTACGGCGTTGTAAAGCTGACCATTCCTTATGAAGAAATGGTCACAAAAGAGCCGCCTGTTGTGGTGGAAGAGGTTGTGGAAGAACCTGTACAGCCCGAATCCCCTGCAGTTGCTCCCGAAACTCCTGCAGAGCCTGCAAAGCCGAAAAAAATGGTTGCCCTTACATACGATGACGGTCCCAATCCCAACGCTACGAATGCCATTCTGGATACCTTAGAAAAATACAATGCCAGAGCAACCTTCTTCGATCTCGGGTATCTGGTGGAACGCTATCCGACAGTAGCTAAACGAGAGCTGGCAATCGGCTGTGAGGTCGGCAGTCATTCCTACGATCACCAGAATTTCAATAAGCTGACCAATCAGCAGGTGCTTGCCGATGTGGCAAAAACAGATGCGGCTTTCCGCAAGGCAATCGGCAAATCTCCCGCACTGTTCCGCCCGCCTTACGGTAACTGTGACAGTCGCGTAAGAGAACTGATCCCCATGCCGATTTATCTCTGGTCTGTGGATACACTGGACTGGAAAAGCAGAAATGCGGCTGAAATTGTAAAACAGGTAAAAGCGGCAGGCAATCTGGACGGTAAAGTGATCCTGATGCACGGTATTTACGGTTCTACTGCCGAAGCAACTGCCCAGCTTGTACCCTATCTGCAGGAACAGGGCTATGAACTGGTAACTGTTTCCGAACTGATGCAGAAAAAATATAATCAGACACCGCAGGCAAAGAAGCTGTACGGCTATTCTTTCTTTCAGTAAATAAAACAGTAAATAAAAAAAGCCCACAAATTTTCAAAATTTGTGGGTTTTTATCATTCTGCAGTTTTATGAATTTCGGCATATTTTTCATAATGCTGTTTCATACATTCAAAGGTTTCCTGACTGATGCAATGTTCCATGCGGCAGGCATCCTCCAGTGCGACTTCCTCGCTGACCCCAATATGCATCAGCAGCCCGGAAATCACACAATGCTTTTCATATGTGCCTTTTGCAATGGCAAGCCCTTTTTCTGTCAGCACAATACGACCTTTTTCTTCGATCTGTACATAGTCCTCTGCTTTCAGTTTTTTGATCGCATTGCTGATACTAGGTTTGCTGAATCCCAGTTCTGTCGCAATGTCAACAGAACGCACAAAACCTGTTTTCTGGTTCAGCACATAAATCGTTTCCAAATAGTTTTCCATGGATTCTCCGGTTCTCATCTGTTTCTCCCGCCTTTCCTCATCATTTAATATTAACAAAAAACAGACTTTTTGGCAATCATTTTCTTTTTTCCAATAAAAATTCGCTTGCTTTTTAAAAAAGTTGTACAAAAATCCCAGTTTCCTTCATTTTTTTATTGTAATTTAATCAAAAGTGTTGTATGATGTATCTAAGAAAAAACAATCCGAGATCAAATTCCTTTCGTTGTTTTTTCCATAGCTTAGAGTATTACTATAGTTTGGAGCTTTTCTCCTAACTCCAGGCTATTTTTGAATCAAACTTTTCATCTCTTCTTGTCATTGCTTCCCGAGCACAAGAACGTATCCCCAAATGCTTTTTGTGTGGCAATGACAAACCCTTACCACGGCGGCTTTCTCCCCCAAGAAAGCCGCCGTTCCCCTCTTTCGGATTCTTTTTCCGCAAGCATCGTCCTTTTTTTCATAAAAACACCTGCTTTTAGGTTGTTTCCTTGTCTTTTTCCACGCAATGCAGTATGATACTTTATAGGGAATTATAATAGAAAGGAAGATGTTTATGTACAGAACATTATCAAGCCCTCAGGGCGGCAGAATCATTCTGGACGGCAAGGAAGTCATCAATCTGGCGGCAAATAACTATCTGGGGCTGGCAAATCACCCCGTTATCGTTCAGGCGGCTAAGGATGCCATTGACAGATACGGCGTTGCCACCACAGCCAGCAGAAATATCTGCGGGAACTATCCTGTCCATGATGAACTGGAAGAAAAACTGGCAAAATTCAAAAATATGGAAGCCACACTGGTATTCAACTGCGGCGTAAGCGCAAACTCCGCTGTCATTCCTGTACTGGTCGGCAAAGGCGATGTGATCTACAGTGACGAACTGAACCACGGCAGTATCATCGACGGCTGCCGCCTTTCCGGTGCAAAGATCAAAGTATTCCGTCATATGGATATGGCACATCTGGAAGAACTGCTGAAAGAACCCACAGACGGCAAAAAACTGGTCGTTACAGACGGCGTATTCAGCATGGACGGCGACTGTGCTCCCCTGCCTGAAATGTCCGCACTGTGCGACAGATACGATGCTATGCTCATGGTAGACGATGCCCACGGTGACGGCGTTATGGGCCCCGGCGGCAGAGGTACGGTCGATCACTTCGGCTTACGAGATAAAGTCGTTGTAGAAACAGGCTCTCTGTCCAAGGCATTCGGCTCCGCAGGCGGCTTCGTAGCAGGCCCGAAAGACTTTATCCAGAAACTGCGTCCTATCGCGAGAAGCTTTATCTTCACAGCCTCCCCCATGGCTCCCTGCCTGTCTGCGGCGGCAATCAAGGCTGTGGATATGGTACTGGAAAGCGATGAACTGGTAAACAAATTATGGGATAACCGCAACTACTTTGCGGAACGCATCAGCAAACTGGGGCTGAATATCGGCAAATCCACAACACCCATTATCCCCATCATCGTAGGCGATGCGGAAAAATCCATGGAACTGAGCAAAATGCTTTTCGAAAAAGGCGTATACGCACAGTCTTTACAGTTCCCCATGGTGGCCAGAGACAGCGCACGCCTGCGCACCATCATCTCCGCCGCACACACCAAGGAAGACCTCGACTTTGCAGTCAATGCCATTGAAGAATGTGCAAAAGCTCTGGGGATTATCTAAAACTTCTTGAGGGCTTTGCCCTCAAACTCCCACCAAG
>CALASU010000150.1 GCA_937888765.1 uncultured Clostridia bacterium
GTAAGATCAGCGCAACAGACCCGCCGGGGCGGTGGACCAACGTGGTCGGCGGGGATGTATCCCCGCCCTACGAAAGGAACGGACTTTCCTGAACGGCTTCGTAGGGAACGGATCTATCCGTTCCTCCACCGTAACGGTCCCGGATCGGTAAGCTCGGTGCAAGGGCCTAACCGGTCAGGATGACCAACATGGGCGGGAGGCTTGAAAAGCCTCCCCTACGAAGGGTGCGGCGGTCATCGAACATCCCCTACGAAGGGTGCGGCGGTCATCGGGCAGCCGCCGTGGAGAATGGTTGACGGACTGCTTTTTCTGTTGTACAATACTATCCAATGACTTTCAGGAGGAAAAAAATATGCTGGCTTTTACCATCAATGATACAAAATCTTTTATGAATCTTCTTTTAAAAAGCGATACCTTTGATTCTTTTCTATTCCGTCAGGGAGAGATCACAACCTTTGCCTCTTTTTCCATCGACGGAAAACGCAACACTGATTTTTATTCCTCCGATGAGATCGAACAGGGACTTTCCGCCTATGCAGGCTGGGAAGAAATCCGTCCCTTTGTATTTCAGGCAATCAAGGGGCATAAACTCCCGAAATTCATTAAACTGGTGTTTTCTCTGTCCGAAGAAAAGCTGGTGCATCTGCCCAATACAAAAGCGGCATTTTTCAATCTCACTTTCCGAGAAAATACCATTCTCTGCACCACTGCTACCGCACAGGAAACCTTTTCTCTGGATAAACAGGGCGAAGCTGTCTGGGAGGATTATATTTTAAAATTTTTCAAAAAACATAATATCGGTATACAGGTACAATAATACCCATCAAAAATCCGCAGGCTATCTTGCGGGTTTTTCTTTTATATGCTACACTTTAAACATCCCCCTAGGGGGGATATTTGTAAAGGAGGGATTTACATGGAACATCATCATACACATACACATGAACACACACAGGCGGTTCTGAATCGCCTTGCGAGAGCCATCGGACATCTGGAATCCGTAAAAAAAATGGTTGCGGACGGAAAGGACTGCAGTGAAGTTCTGATTCAGCTTGCAGCTGTAAAATCTGCAATCAACAATACCGGCAAACTGATTTTAAAAGATCATATCGAGCACTGTATCGTAGATGCTATAGAAACAGGCGATACGGAAGCCATCGAACAGCTTTCCCTCGCCATTGATCGTTTTATGAAATAAATAAGGAGGGAACTTTATGAAACAATCCGGTGCTGTTTTTCTTGCTGTCGGTGCTGCTGCATTGTATGCAGTCAGCTCTCCTGTTTCCAAACTGCTTCTGGAAAAACTGCCTCCAACTTTAATGGCATCCTTTCTTTATCTGGGGGCAGGATTGGGTCTGGCAATTCTTGGCTTTTTGCAAAGAAAAAAAGGAACTTCCGCAGAATTGCATCTGACAAAAGCAGAACTGCCCTACACCCTCGGCATGGTACTTCTGGATATTGCCGCACCCATTTTTCTGATGATCGGCTTAACCATGACCACCGCCGCCCATACTTCTTTGCTGAATAATTTTGAAATCGTTGCCACCTCCGTAATCGCTCTCTGTATTTTCAAAGAGAAGATTTCCAAGCGGCTCTGGCTTGCCATTACTCTGGTAACCCTTTCGAGTATTCTCCTTTCCGTTGAAGATATCAGCAGTTTTTCTTTCTCGCTCGGCTCGGTATTCGTGCTTTGTGCCTGCATCTGCTGGGGGTTTGAAAATAACTGTACCCGTATGCTTTCTTCTAAAAATCCTTTGGAGATCGTTGTCATTAAGGGCTTCGGATCAGGTCTCGGCTCTTTGGGCATTGCACTTTTTCTGGGAGAAGTTTTCTCTGACGGAATTTATATTCTCATCGCCCTGCTTCTGGGTTTCGTTTCCTATGGTCTGAGTATTCTGCTCTATATCTATGCCCAACGGTATCTAGGTGCAGCCAAAACAAGCACTTACTATGCGGTATCTCCTTTTATCGGCGTACTGCTCTCTTTTCTGATTTTCAGAGAACTGCCAAACGCCACTTTTATTCTCGCTTTTCTGATTATGCTCGCAGGAACCTATTTTGCTTCTACAGATAGTAAAACGGATTAATTTCGCATTTATTAGCACTCATTTCGAATGAGTGCTAATTTTTTCTTGACTTTTTTCTAAGCAATGCTAAAATATATATCAATACCATGAGATTCCATCTCATTCTCCCTTTCTATAAAAATGTTTTTTGCAGAAACGCCAGTTTCTGCGTATAAGGGTGCAGGGAAATTATTTCCCTGCCGGGAGTCTGAGGGCAGCGCCCTCAGGGTTTTCAGAAT
>CALASU010000151.1 GCA_937888765.1 uncultured Clostridia bacterium
GCCGCCCTTACCGCTGACAACACCAATCACTTTTTTAATATGACTGTGCTGGTTGGGGGGCACTAAAAAATCCGCAGGCTTTCTGGTGCTGCAGTTTGCAGTACAGCTTCCGCAGTTATGAGAACAATTTTCGCTCATTTGTATTCATCTCCTAAATCAAGTTTGTTTTGTTTGCAGCAGAACGGTCTGCATTTTCTCTCACAGCCCGTATCCTCTTTGCAAAGGGCAACATCTCCGCCTTCGATCCAGAGGACTTTCCCGTTTACCAAAGCATCCGCTACCTTTTGTCTGGCATCGTTATAAATGCCCTGTACCGTCGTGCGGGCAATCCCCATCTGTTCGGCACATTCCTCCTGGGTATACCCTGCAAGATCAATCAGACGAAGGGTTTCATATTCATCTACAGCCATTGTGATGCTTTGTGCATGGCTCATATCCCCATTCCCAAGAGGGGCAAAACTGCTGTTTTGGGGCATACCGCAGACACGTCTGCATTTTCTCGGTCTTGCCATAAACGCCTCCTTATTTCCGACATATGTTGCTTTCTTTAGTATACTCTTATTCCGACATATGTCAATATCTTTCCCAAAAACAATAAAAAGAAAAAGCCTTAAACTTTTTCAGTTCAAGGCTTTGGATATTTTATTTATTCACGACCGTAATGCTTCAGAGCCATACCAATCGCCTGCACCACTGCAAACAGAATCAGATAGAAGATGATTGCTTTACCCAGAGATACGATTGCTGCCAGTACCATGAACAGACTTGCAAAGATACCCAAAACAGGTGCAATATAACGATGCATTGTATTCAGATCTTCTCCTTTCTTCATCTGCATGAAGAAGATAGGAATGTACATTGCATAGATTGTAACGATAGGCAGTTCGGAACTATCGAAGCAGAAAGGACCAAACCACAATGTAGGTGCCAGGTTTGCACCATAGAAGTATGTCAGCCACAGCATCGCCATCATCAGACCGATCAGAGCGGAGTTTGTAGGCATTTTTGTTACACTGTCCACTACTTTGAATACCTGAGGCATAGGGCCTTCATCTCTGACAGCCATTGCATAGAAGCTTCTTGTACAAGCCATCATCAGACCATTCAGTGTACCCAGACAGGAAATAACTACAAATACAAACAGCAGTGTACCACCGGCCTGTGTAAATACTGTAGAGAACGCGATTTTTGCACCTGTTTCGCCGCCTGCCATCATAACTTCATTTTCAACCGCACCGGCAAGACCTACATAGTACAGCATATATACAGCTACAACGAAGATAGAACCGAACATCAGAGCCAAAGGCAGATTTCTCTTTGCGTCTTTCAGCTCTGCATTGATACTTGTTGCACAAATCCAGCCTTCGTAAGCAAAGCAAGTACCTACAACAGCTGTAAACAGAGGATTATTAGTCGTCACTGTTTCAGAAACAGTTGTAAAGTTCTGTACCAGAATACCGTTTTTCATACCGAAAATTGTACCGATAATCGCCATCAGGAACAGAGGGATCAGTTTGATCACTGTTGTTGCTACCTGAAATTTCCCCGCAAATTTAGGAGCCAGTGCATTTACAACGTAGCTACCAACCAAAAACAGCCCGGATAATACCATAACCTGAGGACCAACGATTTCCCAGCCCATCAGTACGCCAAAATATCTTGCGGATACCCATGCAACAACAGATGTCATAGCAGGGAAATAAATCACTGCTGCAAACCATGCAAAGAAGTAAGCATATTTAGAACCTACCAACACTTCCGCATAGTCAACAACACCGCTTACTTTCTCATGCTTTGTTGCCATGATCGCAAAGTTATAGGCACAGATTACCATAACCAGACCACCCAGGAACCAGGACAAAATACCTAAAGGCAGATTGCCGCCTGTAGCTACCAACACTTTTTCTGCTTTGAAGAATACACCACTACCGATTACGATACCGACTACCATTGCAATAGCGGTCAGTAATCCGTAACGTTTCTCCAATCCATCATTCATCTCTTTCTCCTCCCTTTTTTTGCATCGCCACTGTTATGCGTCGACGCTGTTATGCTTTGTCTTGTGAAAGTACTGTAACACTTTTCCACAAAAAAAGCAAGCTTTTTTCTAAAAAAAGTTTCTTCTTTTCCCGAAACAGTCTGTTTTTCAGAAATCTACACTTGATACAACACTTTTTTATCTTAAAAACATCCGCAGCAGTCCCTCCTGCAGCTTTCCGTACGGCGTATAGCGTACAGGCAGATCCATCCACGTATGCTTTCTGACAATGCTCTTTTCATGGCTGAAAGTTTCAAAGCTTTTTCTGCCGTGATAGCTTCCCATACCGCTCTGTCCCACACCGCCAAAGCCCATATGGCTGCTTGCCAGATGGATAATGGTATCATTGATACAGCCGCCGCCAAAGGATACATGGGTCAGAAACCGCTGCATCAAGGCTTTATCCTGCGTAAACAGATACAGTGCCAGAGGCTTTTCCCGCTCCCGCACAAAGCGTTCTGCTTCTTTCATACTTTCTACTGTCAGAATCGGGAATACAGGACCGAAGATTTCTTCCTGCATCACTGCATCCTCGGGCTGTACATTGTCCAGAATCGTCGGCTGGATCTTTCCTGTTTCTTCGTCCCATTCGCCGCCAAATACCACTTTTTCAGCGTCTATCAGCCCGCAGACACGTTCAAAATGCTTTTGATTGATCATTTTCACATATGCATCATTCTGCGTCGCATCTGCGCCGTAGAGCCTTATAATCCATTTTTTCAGAGCCTGTACCAGATCTTCCTTCACTTCCCGCTGTACCAGAATATAATCGGGTGCAACGCAGGTCTGTCCGCAGTTCAGCAGCTTGCCGAATACAATCCGCTTCGCCGCCAGATCAATTTTCGCCGTTTTATCCACAATACAGGGACTTTTTCCCCCAAGCTCCAGTGTCACGGGTGTCAGATGCTTTGCCGCCTTTGCCATAACCTCTTTTCCGACTGCTACGCCGCCCGTAAAGAAGATATAATCAAACCGCTGGTCAAGCAATGCCTGATTCTCTGCCCTGCCGCCTTCCACAACCGTAATATATTCCGGAGGAAAACAGAACTGCAACAGCTTTCTGACCACCTCAGAGGTCGCAGGTGCATACGCAGAGGGCTTTACTGTCACACAGTTCCCTGCCGCAATCGCCCCGATCAGAGGGCTCATACAAAGCAGAAACGGATAGTTCCATGGTGCCATAATCAGTACCACGCCATACGGCTCCTGTACCGTAAAGCTTTCTGCTGAAAACTGCGCCAGAGGTGTCGGCACAGACTTTTTCCTTGCCCATTTTTCCACATGACGAATCGTGTGCGACAATTCGCTGAGTGTCATACCAATCTCACACATGAAAGCTTCTGTCCTGCTCTTATTCAAGTCCTGCTTCAGTGCCGCATAAATTTCGTTTTCATATAACCGAATCGCCCGTCCCAGTCGTCTGAGTGCTTCTTTACGAAAGGCAATCGAAAGCGGCTTGCCGCTTTCAAAAAAACGCCGCTGCTTCTCAATTTTTTCCTGCATGTACTTTTCTCCTTTTTGATGTATTTTTAAAACCGTGGAACACTGTCCCACGGTTTTCAATTTTTATTCTTTTTCTTTCAGTTCTTCAAATTCACGTTCCATATGGATCTGTGTCTTATCATAGCCTCTGATGCCCTCTGTGGGGTCGTCTGTCAGTGCTTCACGGCTGAATGTATTGATACGTTCAATCCCTCTTGTGTCGTGGTAAATGGACGCAGGGCCGTTTGTGCAGCCGCCCTTGCAGACCATACCTTCAATCAGATTGCCGTCCAATCTGCCGAAAGATGCCAGCTTCAATGTTCTGATACATTCTTCAATGCCGTTACAGCGTACAGGATTGATTTCCACATCAATGCCTTCCAGCTTCGCCACACGGCGTACGCTTTCCGCAACGCCGCCTGTTCTTGCAAAGATACGACCGTAGGAAGAAGGCTCACCCGCAGAGATTTCGGGCAGCTGTGTCAGATCCAGACCTTTTGCGTCAAACATTGCTCTCAGTTCTTCAAATGTCATAACATGCTCAACTGCACCTTTTACCTCAGGCTGTTTTACCTCTACCTTTTTCGCTGTGCAGGGCCCGATAAACACCACTCTTGCTTTGGGATCTTTCGCCTGTAACGCTCTGCCCATTGCAATCATAGGAGAAACAACTGTAGAAACATGATCCAGCAGGTCGGGATGATTCTTTCTTACATATTCCACAAACGCAGGACAGCAGGATGTTGTTTTCCATTTCTTTTCTTCAATGGTTTCTGCAAATTCTTCTGTTTCTGCCAGTGCAACCAGATCACCCGCAATCGCCGCTTCTACTACGTCATAGAAGCCCAGTTCTTTGATACCTGCAAATACCTGTCCCACACTTACATCCGAAAACTGGCTGGCAACTGCAGGTGCAACTACAGCATATACATGATAGTTTGTATTGTTGAAAGAATTGCGCAGCAGATTCAGGATATTCATAACATAGGATTTATCCACAATCGCGCCGAAAGGACACTGATGTACACACGCACCGCAGGAAATGCACTTGTCATGGTCGATAAAAGCTTTTCTGTTTTCATCTACCTTCACTGCCTGTACGGGACAAGCACGCATACAGGGACGCATTACTTCACTGATCGCACCGAAAGGACAAACCTGTTTGCATTTGCCGCATTCCACACAAAGCTCCTGATTGATATACGCTCTATGGTTTACAATAGAGATTGCTCCTTTAGGACAAACATCCTGACATTTATGACCCAGACAGCCACGGCAGGCGTCACTTACCACAAAACGGTCCAGAGGACATTCATCACACGCCGCATCCAGTACATTGATGACACGGTTGTCCTTTGTAGGCTCCAGAATCAGATGTACACGGTCTTCAATGATCTTTCTTTCATTGTAGATACAGCAGCGGAAAGAGGGTCTGGGGCCGGGGATAATCGCTTCTGCAATGTCCCTTTCCAGAAACGCATTTTTTTCCAGTCTGCCTTCAAAAAAACGCTGTGCTACTTCTTTATTTACCAGATATTTGATGTATTCTACATTACTTTCAAATGCTTTCACGTTCACAATCTCTCCTTTATCACTCAAAATTTAAAAAGCCATTTTTCGCCTGTATCAGGTAAAATTTTGTTCATTCTGTAAAAAATATAACATCTTTTATACCGTTATGCAATCTCTTTTTCTCTGAAAAATACTTTCTTCTTTTTGAAACGCACAAAAAAAGCCCGGCATATTCTGCCGAGCTTTTTGATTGCGTAAAGAATCTTCCAAAGGAAGCGATTATCTCTTGGTGAAGTTTGATTATCGCTTGGA
>CALASU010000152.1 GCA_937888765.1 uncultured Clostridia bacterium
TTTTTCCTGCCATGCCGCCATTTCTTCCCATTTCTTCACGGGGTCTGCTTCATATAAAAAGCCCGCCGCATACACAAAATCCTCGTACTCTTCCAAACTCATACCCGCATTCTGTGCATCGCCGTTCGTGGGAAATTGTGTACCGCACCAGCGCAGTTCGCCGCTGCCCATTCTTTCGGAATACAATTTTCTATTTTCTTTATTCGCCAGTCGTTTCTGTTTCAGTCGTTCCCCATCAATGGACTGCATGGTTTTCGTGTTCTCACTCCCCCATGCACTCAGCCAGACATCACTTGCCGCACATGCCCCAAAGCGTCTGTTTTCACGGGCATACTGCGCTTCCGTCCCGTTTCTCAGAATCTCTGCATCCACATCAGGCACATCCACATAATATTCCACCAGTGCACCTTTTTTCACAGCCGCCCTTGCAACCGCCTTAATAAAAGGAAGTGCCGCATCCTCCGCGGAAATGGCAACCCTGTCCCCCGTCTTTACCTTTGTGGAATAATTGACCAGTACATCTGCCAGTTTTTCCAGTCTGTCATCTCTCATACTTTCCGCCTCACTTTCAGATAAAAAGACTGCAGACGGCAGGTTTTTTTTCTCTCCTGCCGTCTGGTCGGTTTTTACGGTTTATTTTACAATAATCTGACACATCTGCATTGTCTTCAGTGCCGCTTCGTGGCTTTCAGGCGTTACCCCCGCACAGCAGGAAGCATCCACTGTGATCTTTACTTCGGGCAGTCTTGCTTTCAGGATCATTGCATTGGATACCACACAGATGTCTGTGCAAAGACCTACCATTTCAATTTCACATTCAGACAGTTCATGTCCGAAAAATTCCATCATCATCAGATCTGCCAGCTGCAGAGAACCAAATGTAGGCTTGTTCATCACAACCGCAGTGCCCAGAGCCGCTTTTACCTTGTCATTGATTTCCCAGCCATGTGTGCCTTCCACGCAATGTACTACAGGCAGGTGCTTACCTTCCTGTGTTTCCAGATAATTTTCCTGATGTGTGTCCCTTGTGGCATATACACAGTCCTTGGTATATCCATTGATTTTTTCTACTACGTTATCAACAATCGCTTCTGCTTCTTTTGTTCCCAGAGCGCCGTCAATAAAGTCATTCTGCATATCTACTACAATCAAAATCTTTTTCATGGGTTGTTCATCCTTTCCCGCTGTCATTTTTTCTTATTTTTTCAGTGTAACACAGGAATTCTTTTCTTTCAAGTCAATACAGGTGTCAATGCACTTCTGTACCGCCCCATTCCACAACAGTAAATCCTTGTCTGTCTAAAACAGGCAGTTTTTGTTCTGCAATTTCCATCGGTGTTTCCAATGCTTTGAATGCCATAAATATACGAAGCATATTGTCGGGTTTCGGTGTAATCTGCAATTTTGCGGATTCTTCATAATTTTCCCACTGGAAAGAGATCAGATTATAAGGATTATCCTGCATATATGGCAGCCAGTACACAATAAATTCATTATATTCCCTTGGTGTCATGCCCATTGCCGCCAGTTTTTCCTGTAAAAAGGCAGTCGTATCTTCTCCCTTTACCACAAAACCCTCGGAGAAATCCATTTCGCAGTAACCTTCGCCTTCCCAGAACAGATAGGAATATTCTTTGCCGTCTGCAAGATTTGTCAGTGTACCATTCGATTCAGCAGTTACATTCCATCCTTCCCCATAATCAGGATATGTCACGGTCAATTCCCCGTCATAGTCCAGTTTTACAGAAATATCGGTCGTTTCTTCAGGATACAGATAAATGACAGGCTTTCTGGCTGCAGAAACTGCATTGGTATCTCTGGAAAATAACTCAATGACATTTTCAACAGCACACCAATTTGTTCGAATCCCAAGCTTACCGGTTAAATCCCTTAATTTGTAAAAGGTATATCCATCAATGACATAGCCTTCCAGATTAAAATATGCGCGCATATCATCCGTCAGGACTCTCGCTTCTGAAAGCACTCCCATTTTCGGTTCTGCTCCAATACTGTACTCTGCCGCTCCCTCTACAGGCATATACTCTTTTCCAATCCCTACAGAAATAAACTTAAATTCCTTATTATACGCAACATTAAAATGATGCTGCTCATTTTCTATATGATCTGTTATTTTCTGTGCCATATCCCGCAAACGAAAATAATTATACCCATTGATATTATAGCACTGCATCATCTCCCTATGTCCGTCAAACACTACTTCCTGCTGATTCGGAATGGCTGTCACAATCTTTGCAGGCAATTCCTCAGCAAAAGCCGTTGTTCCCATCATACATACTGCCAGCATCATTGCAAAAAATCGTTTCATACCCTTTTCCTCCTTTTCCCTTTGTATTAAAAAAAGATACACTTCCTTTTTCCTATCATAGCACCGCAAGGTTACATTGCCGTAACAAAAGTCCTAAGACTTTCTTAAGAAATTCTTCTCCTTTTCTATCCATTCTCCTTGACAGTACAGCCTTTTTCGGGTTATCATAACAGATGTGAAAAACAATGACAGGGAATAGTAGAAAAGTCACTTTGTCTCCAGAAAACAGGCGGTTGATGCGAGCCTCGGCAAACCTTTTTGAACCTGCCCCTTGAGTTCCGCAGGGAAAATGCGGCGTATCTTCGGCGTTAACGAAACCAAAGCGGATGATCGGTTCAGATCATCAATAAGGGTGGCACCGCCGAATGACCTTGGTCCCTTTCTATGGGGATGAAGGCTTTTTTTTTGCGATAATAACGAGCAGAGCATTTTTGTAAGAAAAGCACTGCTTGTGCTTGCACAAAGAAGATGCTTTTTTGCAAAAATATTATGCGACAAAACGCATGAGTTGCGCTTGCGCAACGAATGTCTCTGCGAGTGAAAACATATTTAAAAGGAGGAAACAAAAATGGCAAAAGATAAGAAATTTGTAGAATCCATCACTGACATGGAGTTGGATTTTCCCCAGTGGTATACTGATGTTGTAAAAAAAGCTGAACTGGTAGAATACTCCAGCATCAAAGGCTGCATGGTAATCCGTCCCTACGGCTATGCCATCTGGGAACTGATCCAGAAAGATCTGGATGCACGTTTCAAAAAAACAGATGTAGAAAACGTATACATGCCTATGTTCATCCCTGAAAGCCTGCTGCAGAAAGAAAAAGACCATGTAGAAGGCTTCGCTCCCGAAGTAGCATGGGTAACACACGGCGGCGACAAAAAACTGGAAGAACGTCTGTGTGTACGTCCCACTTCCGAAACACTGTTCTGCGAACATTACGCAAACATCATCCAGTCCTACCGCGATCTGCCTATGCTGTACAATCAGTGGTGTTCCGTTGTTCGTTGGGAAAAAACAACTCGTCCTTTCCTGAGATCCATGGAATTCCTGTGGCAGGAAGGTCATACAGCACACGCAACAGCAGAAGAAGCACAGGAAAGAACAATCCAGATGCTGAACGTATATTCCGACTTCTGTCATGAAGTACTGGCTATCCCCGTAGTGAAAGGCGAAAAAACAGAAAAAGAACGTTTTGCAGGTGCAGCACACACATTCACAATCGAATCCCTGATGCACGACGGTAAAGCTCTGCAGTCCGGTACAAGCCACAACTTCGGCGACGGCTTTGCACAGGCTTTCGGCATCCAGTATTCTGATAAAAACAACAAACTGCAGTATGTTCACCAGACAAGCTGGGGTATGACAACAAGACTGATCGGTGCGGTAATCATGGTACACGGCGACAACAGAGGTCTGGTTCTGCCTCCCAGAATCGCACCCACACAGGTAATGATCGTTCCTATCATGCAGAAAAAAGAAGGCGTACTGGATAAAGCAAACGAACTGAAAGAAAAACTGAGTAATGTTTGCCGTGTAAAACTGGATGCTTCCGATAAATCCCCCGGCTGGAAATTCGCTGAATACGAAATGAAAGGTGTACCTCTCCGTCTGGAAATCGGTCCCAAAGATATCGAAAAAAATCAGTGCGTACTGGTTAGACGTGATACAGCAGAAAAAATCTTCGTTTCTCTGGATGAACTGGAAACAAAGATCCCCGCTCTGCTGGATGAAATTCAGGCTAACCTGCTGGAAAAAGCAAAACAGCACCGCGATTCCAGAACATATATCGCAAAAAATATGGAAGAATTCGACAAGACAATCAACGAAACACCCGGCTTCATCAAAGCTATGTGGTGCGGCGATCAGGCTTGCGAAGACGAAATCAAAGAAAAAACAGCTGCAACAAGCAGATGTATTCCTTTCGAACAGGAAGAAATTTCTGACGTATGCGTATGCTGCGGCAAACCCGCGAAA
>CALASU010000153.1 GCA_937888765.1 uncultured Clostridia bacterium
CTTGAAAACACAGAAAGAAGGCGTGGATTACAAAAAGCTGATCCGTCAGGGTGTATGCTTTGCCTGCGGGGATGAAGTCATTGACTACAGCTTTGTGGAGCGGTTTATTCTGGATCTTCCGAAGGAATATGGTGTGACCATTGAACGGGTCGGCTATGACAGGTACAATGCCATTTCCACGGTGCAGAAACTGGAAGGAGATGATGAAAACCCGCTGGAATGTGTGGAGATCAAACAGCACAGCAGTGTACTGCATCGCCCAACAAAGCTGCTGCGGGAATACATTCTGAACAAGGATTTTTGCTATGAGGAAAATCATATGCTGGAGATCAACTTCCAGAATGCGAGATGTACGGAAGACACCAATTTGAACAAATATGTGAACAAGAAAAAATCTAACGGCAAGGTGGATGAGGTCGTGGCGATCATCAACGCCTTATTTTTATTGGATCTGGATGTGCTTCTGGCAGAAGAAAGCTGGGGCGCACAGGTTATCTGAGGAAGGAGGGGGAAAGTGGCGTTTTTTCGGAAAAAGAAAGAGGAAATCACAGAAGAACGTGCTGAAGGTGCGGTTTCGGCTGATGATGTACTGCTAAAAGCCCTGCTTGGTTCAGGTGAGATGACGAAAGAAAAGCTGCTGGAGATTCCGACAGTAGCGGGATGCATCCAGAAGCTGGCGGGAACGGTGGCAAAGCTGCCGATCAGGTTGTATCATCGTCTGCCGGACGGAAAGGTAGAGGAAGTCAAGAATGATGAACGTCTGCGGCTGCTGAATGAAGAAACAGGTGATACCTTGAATACGAACGAATTCTGGAAGAATATGATAGAGGACTACTATCTTGGAAAAGGCGGGTATGCCTATATCCGAAAGGAATTCGGAGAATTTAGGGGGCTGCATCATGTGGCAGAGGAGCATATTTCTGTATTGGTCGGCACAGATCCCATTTTCAAAGCCTATCGGATTCAGGTAAACGGCATGACATATCTGCCGCATGAATTTCTGAAGATCCGCAGAAGATGCAGAGATGGAGCAAGCGGAAAGTCCTTGTATGAGGAAAAACCGCTGGTATTTGCAACAGCCTATGCGACAATGCAGTTTGAAAAAATGCAGGTGCAGAAGGGTGGTAACAAACGAGGTTTTATCGAAACGGAAAAGAAACTGTCTGAAGGGGCAATGAAAGCGATCAAAGATGCGTGGAAGAATCTCTACAGCACCGATTCTGACAGGGTGGTCATTCTGAATGACGGTGCAAAATTCAAGGAAAGCAGCAATACTTCTGTTGAAATGCAGCTGTATGAAAATAAAGAAGCCAACAGCGGCGAAATCTGCAAGATCTTCGGCTTTTCGCAGAAGATTCTGACAGGCGGTGCAACGGAAGCAGACAGAAAAGAATATCTGGAAGCGGTGGTGGAGCTTCTGAACACCATAGAAACTGCTTTAGATACGGACTTACTTCTGGAAACAGAAAAGGGGTCCTTTTATTTTGCATTCGATACCAGAGAACTGACCAGAGGCAACATCAAAGAACGATATGAAGCGTATGAGATCGGTCTGAAAAACAATTTCCTGCAGATTGATGAAGTGCGTGAGCGGGAAGACTGGGAGCCTTTGGGTATCAATTTCCTGCGTCTGGGTCTGGACAGTGTGCTGGTAGATATGAAAACCAAGAAAATCTATACACCGAATACAAATGAGGTGCAGGATATGAATTTTTTAGGAGGGGGTGAGAAGCGTGAAGATTGAAGTACGGGCAGATGAAACTGTGAAGATTACGGGCTATGTGAATGTAGTGGAAAGGGAAAGCAGGCCTGTTATTACGACCAGAGGGCGTGTTAACGAGCAGATCGAAAGCGGTGTATTTGAACGTGCGCTTGCGGAAGCGGGTGCAGTCAGTATGACGATTGACCACATTGCTGACAGAGAAGTGGCAAATACGGCAAATGGCACACTGTTTCTGAAAGAAGATGCCATCGGCTTACGAGCGAAAGCTATTGTCAGTGATAAAACTGTGGTACAGGCTGCCAAAGAAAAGAAGATCAAAGGCTGGAGTTTCGGCATGAGAAATGTGCAGGATTCCATTGAGGAACGTGCGGAAAGGCTGCCGCTCAGACGCATTAAGAAGCTCTCTCTTGACCATATTACACTGGTCATCGGCAAAACACCTGTATACAGCGCAACCAGCGTGGAGCTGCGAGCTGACAAAGAAGAAGACATCGAAACAAGAGCATTTGCGGATGAGGTGGATTTCTGTGTAGAGGAAAAACGGGCAGAAATCGACTACAGCGCATATGAAGAACGGCTGAACAGACTGAAAGGAGAATGAAAATGGCGTTTTTGAAAAAACTGCAGGAGCAGAAAGATGCAAAAATGAAGGAAATGAAAGCAATTCTGGATAAAGCGAAGACGGAAGAAAGAGCAATGGATGAAGCGGAACAGAACGCTTTTGACAAGCTGGAAAAAGAAATTGCGGACATCAAAAAAACGATGGAAGCAGAAGAACGTGCAGAAGCGATGAATCTGCATACAAAAACAACGAAAGAATCCGCAAAAGAGGAACTGGAAGAACGTGCTTTTGTGGATTATGTGATGAAAACTGTGGAAAACCGTGCGGGCGGACAGAATCTGGACTTCGGTTCGAATGGTGCGATCATTCCTACCAGCATTGTCCATAAGATCATCAAGGAAGTAAAAGATAGATGCCCGATCCTGGCAAGAGCGACCGTATACCATTTGAAAGGGAAGCTGATGATCCCTGTTTATGGTGCAACGGACGCAGGAGATGATATTACGGTATCCTATTCCAGAGATTTTGAAGAGCTGACTGCAAATGCAGGGAAATTCAAAAGCATTGAGCTGGACGGCTTTCTGATCGGAGCATTGACGCTGATTGGCAAACAGCTGGAAACAAACAGCGTATTTGACACAACGGCTTTCATTGTGGCACAGATGAGCGAAGCGATCGCACTGTTTCTGGAAGGCGAACTGCTGAAAGGCACAAAAGACAAAATGACAGGTGCGCTGTCTGTAAAAAATGCGGTAACTGCTGCAAGCGAAACAGCGATCACGGCGGATGAACTGATTACACTGCAGGCGAAAGTAAAACAGGTATATCAGGGGAATGCCTGCTGGATCATGCACCCCGATACTTTCCTGGCAGTGAGGCTGCTGAAAGATGCAAACAAAAGATACCTGCTGCAGGATGATATTACAGGGACATTCCCTCATATCCTGCTGGGCAAGCCCATTTTCCTGTCCGACAATATGCCGAAAACGGCTGCAGGTGAAAAAGCAGTCCTGTATGGCGATCTAAGCGGGCTGTCTGTCAACATCAGAGAAAATCTGGAGATTCAGGTACTGCGTGAGAAATATGCAACGATGCATGCCCTGGGCGTAGTGGCATGGATGGAAGCAGATTCCAAAGTAACAGATCATCAGAGAATGGCAGTACTGCAGATGGCTGGAACGGCGGCGACAACAACAGGAGATGAAACAGCGTGAAAATGAGCGAGGTCACGATTGCGGACCTGAAACTGTTTTGCAGGGCAGATGACATCGGAGAGGAAGAAGATAGCATCTTTCAGGGGATTCTGGAAGCGGGGCGACAGTTTGTGATGAGCCAGACGGGCATGACGGCAGAGGAATGTGATGAAAAAGCAGATCTGACGATTGCCATGCTGATGTTCTGCTCGGATCTGTACGATAACAGGACATATTCCGTAGCGGCAACGAAAACGCCGAAAGAAAATCCTGCGGTAAAAGCGATCCTTGACCAGTACAACATGAATATGCTGGCGTGAAATACGCAGTTGACTTCGGAAGGAGGGGCAGAATGCAGGCGGGAGCGTTAAAACATCGTGTGCAGATCCTGCGGATTCAGAAAGATACCACAGGGCTGTTTGTGAAAACGGAATATGTACCGCTGAAAACGGTATGGGCGAAAGTGAATGGTCTGTATGGCAGTGAAAAATGGACTGCCACGGAATACGATGCCAAAAATACGGCAGAGTTTACCATCCGTTATGCAGCTTGCCCCGATCTGACTGTGCAGGACAGGTTGAACTTCCGTGGAAGGCTTTATAACGTCATACATATCGATAATGTGCTGTTCCAGAATCATTTTCTGAAGATCACGGCGACAGCAGAGGAAGAAGGTGCAGAAGATGACGGAGGAATTGGATAAGCTCTGTGATTCCTTTGATACACTGGAAAAGAAGTTTTCCGAAGAACGGCGGGAACTGGTGGAAAGAGCCGGGGAAAAGATGTATCAGAAAGTGCTGCGGAACATTGATGCAACAACAAAAAAAAGCACTGGCAAGCTGCGGGATGCCTGCTATAAGCACGTTGGCAGTGAAGGCGGGTATGTGGCTGTAAGAAATAACCACAAGAAAGCACCCCATGCGCATCTGGTGGAACATGGGCATAACAACGTAACCGGCGGCAAACTGAAACTGACAAAAAAAGATCTTGCGGAAGGCAAGAAAAAAGGGAAAATCGTTTCCAAAGAGGGGAAAAAAGCATGGACAAACGGGCGGTTTATGTACCGTAACGCTATGAATGAACTGGAAGATGAACTGATGCAGGAAGCAGAAGAACTGGCAGAAAGACTGGTGGAGGAATTATTTTGAGAATGACAACGAGAGCCATTACAGAAGCAGTGGCGGCAAAGATCAAAGAGAACATACCCGAAGCAGAAGTGTATATGGGGAGCATCGAGGAAAAAGCAAAAAGACCCGCCTTTCTGTATCTGCCTATATATTCGGATGAAAAAAAGGTCAGTCTGCATACATCCAGAAAAACACTGGAGCTGCAGATCATATTCTTCGGCAGAACGGATGGAGCTGGCAAAGAGGATTTTATGCAGCGTATGGAAGTTCTGGATCGGATAGACGGCTTTCTGCAGAGTTTTGAACTGGAAGTTCTGGACAGGATCCTGCATTTTGAATCGGAAACAAAGGATGCAGATGGACAGATGGCAATATATCTGAGGTTTCAGTTTCTGGATGAAGCGGAAGGAACAGCGGCAGAGAAATCGGAAACGGCGGAACATGTTGCTGTAAATCTGTTTGTGAACAGGAAGGAGTGAGAAAAGAATGGGCTTGCCCAATATCATTATTGAATTTAAAAGCAAGGCTTCTACAGCCATTCGCAGGGGCGAAAGAGGTATCGTTGCAGTGATGCTGCTGGAAGACGGAGCGGAAACAACGGTAACGAAACTGGAAGACATTACCCAGCTGCCTGATGACCTTTCGGATACAAATAAGGCGTATCTGGAAAGAGCCTTTTTAGGCGGTCAGAAGCCTGTAAAATATGTGCAGCTGATCCGCACAGACAGCGTGGAAAATGGTCTGCCTGTATTGGAAACGATTAAATTTGACTATTTTGCTGCACCGCCCGAAGTAACGGAAGTGGAAGTCATGACCATTTCTATTTACTTCAAAACGCTGCGGGATAATAAGAAGATCAGAGTAAAAGCGGTACTGCCGCATTGCAAGGCAGACCATGAATCGGTCATTAACTGTACGACAGATGACATCAGAGTGGGAGACAATACCTATTCTGCTGCGGAATACTGTTCCAGAATTGCGGGGATACTTGCGGGCACACCGCTGAATGTGAGCTGTACATACTATGTACTTTCCGAAGTGGACGATGTGCCGAGATGCAGCAGAAGTGAACTGGACGAACGCATTGACAATGGGGAATTTGTGCTTTTCCATGACGGCGAAAAGGTCAAGGTCGGCAGAGAAGTTAACAGCCTGCAGACGCTGGGCGAAAACAAAGGGCGTATTTATACCTCTATCAAGGGCGTGGATACGATGGATATGATCTACAATGATATTCACGATACCATTGAGGAAGTGTATATCGGTAAATTTGCGAATAACTATGATAATAAGTGTCTGATCATCGTTGCGATCCAGACCTATCTGGAAACACTGCGGAATGAAGCAATTCTGGATGATGGCATCAAGGTCGGTATCGACTTGGAACGCCAGACGATGTGGCTGAAGGAAAACGGCTTCGATGTTTCTGATATGACAGAACAGGAGATCAAGGAAGCGAATACGGAAAGCTATGTTTTCCTGACAGGTAGCTATAAGATCCTGTATGCGATCGAAGATGTGGAAGTTATTTTTGAAATCTAAGAAGGGGGCAAAGAGATGAAGCGAAATTTTGACCCCAAAAGAGCCATTGACGGCACATGGGGGGAAATGTATCTGGATGGGGAGCAGGTGCGGGAAACGACCGCATTGAGCCTGAAAGTCCAGATGAATTTTCAGGATGTGCCGATGTGTGGCACATGGGCAAAACAGAAAAAGAGCGCAGGATGGGAAGGTAGCGGCAGTGTAACGATGACGAAAACAAACAGCCGTATGGCAATCCTGCTTGCGGATGAAATCAAAGAAGGGCGTATGCCTGAGTTTACGATCATTAGCGCCTTAAAGGATAAAGATGCTTTCGGGCATGAAAGAGTGGTCGTGAAGGGGGTACAATTCTCGGAGCTGACGCTGGCAGACTGGGCTTCCAATAAAGTGGGAGAAGTGACGCTGCCGTTTACGTTCACGGATTTTGATTTCCTGGATATGATCGAGCCGCAGTAAAAGGAGGATACAATGAGTATTTTTGACAAACTGATGGAAACAGATGCAGAGAAGCTGCAGCAGAAAGAAAGTAAAGAAGTAGAGATTACAAGGTTGTCCAAAGTATTAGGAGAGCCTTTCGTTATGACCTGTTCCACTCTGACCCGTGAGCAGATTAAGCACATCGGGGAAACCGGCGGCGAGGACGAGAAGATCGTGGCAATCCTGGAAAGCTGCAGACTGGATGGGCGCAAGCTGACGGACAAGGCTCTGCTGGACAATATCCTGTACAGCGGTGTCTGGGTGAATTCCAGGGGAAAGAGAAAAGAGGCGGATCAGGATGATG
>CALASU010000154.1 GCA_937888765.1 uncultured Clostridia bacterium
CAAGCCTTTTCAAAGGCTTGTGGGGTGCAGGGGCAAAGCCCCGCATACTTTCCCAAGCGGGTTTTTGAAGGGGTACGGGGAAACTTTTCCCAAGTTAAAAAAGTTTCCCCGCAAAAATTCAGTTTATATACTGTGTCAATTCTGCAAATCGACTGCTATTATTTTCCGTTTCTTCCTCTTTCTTTTCACCGTTGGCATATTCCACGAGGAATTTTGTTTTGTCCGCATCTCCCTCGAGCATCTTTACAGCAACAATCGTTGCACTCAGTTCCGCCTGCATGGTGAAGCCCTGCATCATTTCGGATTTACGGATTTTTTCCGCATTTCTCTTTTCCTGTAATTTTTTAAAAAATGACATCTTTCTTTCTCCTATCAGAAATGTATCAGAACTTCATCAGAAGCCCAGTTCTTCGCCTACCAGAATGACTTTGATCTTCTTAGGCGGACGGCAGATACGTGTTGTAACCATATAGGCACAGATGCTGTCAGGAGAAGTGCAGTCCGCACAGCTGCCGTTTACCATACAGGGTGTTTTGATGCCGGGGAAGCTCTGTGCTCTGCTAGGTGCAGCCAGATTGCGTACACGTGCCACTGCATCCTGATAATTTTTTACTACCTTATTCATCCCTGCAACCACAACAACGCTTTTCGGTCCGAAGCACAGTGCCGCTACACGGTTACCGTTCCCATCCATATTTACCAGCTGTCCATCCTCAGAGATGGCGTTACTGCTCATAATGAAAGTATCACACAGAAGCGCTTTGCGCATAATGTCCATACGTTCTTCCATGTTTTTTGCTTCCTCTCTGTCGATCACGGCATAGCCTTTTTCTTTCAGCTTTTTCTGTAAGCCCAGTTCTACAGCCGTTTCGGAGCCGCCCCAGGATACCACGTGGTCTTCGGGGATCAGTTCAAAAAATTTTTCAACAGCTTCTTCCTTTGTCTGCACATAATACGCATCAAAATGACGTTTCTGAAGTGCTTCCACTACCTTAGGCCCTAATTTATCATATCTGATTTCTATCGCTGTTCTTTCCATAAAAATGCGCCTCCTCTTTATTCATAAGACTTCTTGGTTTCCATACCAATCGTAAAGGTATCCTCATTCCATGTGATACCCATATCCAGCAGCTGTGCCAGATCACGCAGCTTATAATAAGTATAATCATTGATGGTATACGCCGCAATATCTTCTTTTTCGCCGTCACAGTACAACGATGCAGTAGAAGTCGTTGCTGTCGCATCACTGTAGCTTCCGACAGCTTTCGGCGGTGTTGTGGAAGAATACGGTGTCCGTCTTAGGATTTCAATAGAGGCTGTACTTTCTTCCCAGCTGATGTCAAACTGCTTGCGTGTACCGCTCAATGCATTTGCGATATCTCGCAATTTAAAATAGGTATAATCATCAATGGTATACACCTGAAACGCTACAGGGATACCATCTACCGTTACATTTGCACGTCCGCCGTAAGCCCATTTCTTTTCGACAGTAACAGGCTTATCTTCTTTCTGCTCTTTTTCAGGCTCTTTTACAGTTTCTTTTTCGGGTTCAGGCTCGGGAACAGATTCGGGTTTTACAACAGGCTTTTCTGTTGGTTTCTGCACATTTGCATAATATGCTTTTACAGCATCTGCACAGCCCTGTCTGTTATTCAGTAAATCCCGCAGACTGAAGAAAAAGCTGCCGTCTGTATCATAGTTTTTATTTACTTCCAGCTGTTCCGCAATTTCTGCCGCTACCACATCTTTATAAATCCCATGACCAATATACAGCTTGACTGCTGTTCCCTCTACCACATTGCTCCACCAGTTTACAAGCGTTTCATAATCGCCATAGGCATTTCCTCTTTCCCAATAAATCTGGGGTACAATATAATCTACCCAACCGTTTTCGACCCATGTCTTTGCATCACCATATACGGAATAATACCCTTCCGTGCCGCCTGTCGCAGAGCCCGCAGGGTCAGAACTGCTGTTTTTCCATACCCCCATCGGGCTGATACCGAATTTTGTGGTATAAGACAGTCTGTGAATCGTCTGATACACACGACGAATCAGATCGTTGACGTGTTCACGACGTTCATTTGCCACAATACCATCCTTTGTTTCACCCTCAGGCAGAGGATAATTGGAGGGATAGAAATAATCATCAAAATGAATCGCATCCACATCATAATTTTCCACAATTTCCTCTACGCTGTCACAGATAAACTGCTTTACTTCCTCATTGGCAGGATCATAATACATGGCATTGTTATGTGTGATTACCCATTCGGGGTGCAGTCTTGCGGGATGATCTGCCGATAAGGCATTTAAATCCGTTCCCGCTGTGGTAATACGATAAGGATTCATCCATGCATGGAACTCCATCCCCCGCTGATGCGCTTCTTCAATCATAAATGCCATCGGGTCATAACCTGGAGATAAGCCCTGTGTACCTGTCAGAATCTGGCTCCATGGATTCAGTTCAGACTCATAAAATGCATCCCCTTTCGGACGCACCTGCACTACAACCGTATTCAGTCCCAATTCCTCTATCTGATCCAGTTTTTCCATAAATTCTGTTTTTTGCGCTGTCATGTTATTCTGCGTAGTCGGATAATCTGCCATATATACAGTGGAAATCCATACTGCCCGCATATCCTCTGTATCGGCAGATGCCGTTCCGATATGCAGTGTTCCGCAAAGCATTGCACCACACAGAAAAACACCTGTCAGTCTTTGCAGCCATTTTTTCATACTCATCTGTTCCTTTCTTTTACTTCTCTTTCCTAGACGGATAAAAATACCGTATGTTCCCATTTTCGATATTTCTCGAACTTTTGTTTGTATTTTACCATATTTTTTTATAAATGGATATGCTTTTTATTGCAGAAACAGAAAATTTGCTATACCATAACAGAAAAAACAAACGAGGTGATCCACCATGAGATATGGCTTAATCGGCGAAAAATTAGGACACAGCTTTTCCAAACTGATTCACGAACAGCTTGCAGACTATACCTATGATCTGATTCCTCTCACGAAGGACGAACTGGATGTATTTCTGACAGAAAAAGCATTTTCCGCTCTGAACGTAACCATTCCCTATAAGGAAACGGTAACCCCTTATCTGGATGAAATAGATACCCACGCAAAAGCAATCGGTGCAGTGAATACCATCGTAAACCGAAATGGAAAACTGTGCGGCTACAATACTGATTTTTACGGCTTCCGTTATCTGCTGGAACAAAATAAAATCCCCGTTCATGGAAAAAAAGTTCTGGTACTCGGCAAAGGCGGTGCATCCAAAGCCGTGATCGCCGTATTAAAGGAATTAGGGGCTTCTGAAATCCTTACCGTGTATTATAAAACCGCCCCCAATACGATTTCTTATGAAACCTGTTATACAGAACACAGCGATGCACAGCTGATCATAAATACTACCCCCGTCGGAATGCATCCCCGTGCCGATGACTGCCCCATTGATTTGAGTCGTTTTTCGCATCTGGAGGGTGTTGTAGATGTCATCTATAATCCCCTGCGGACACAACTGATCCTCGAGGCAGAAAAACACGGGATTCCCTCTGCGAGCGGACTGGAAATGCTTGTCGCACAGGCAAAATATGCTGTAGAAATTTTTCTGGATACCCAGCTGCCCGAAAGCCGCATTGCTGAATTAAATACTGCGATTGTACAGGAACGCTCTAATCTCGTTCTGATCGGTATGAGCGGCTGCGGAAAGACCACATTGGGGAAACTGGCGGCAAAGGCTCTTGGAAAAACCTTTGTGGATACCGATGCCGAAATTGTGAAACGCATCGGGATGCCGATTGCTGATTTCTTTGCCAAAGAAGGCGAAGCGGCTTTCCGCGCCATTGAAACAGAGGTCATTCAGGAATATGCCACACAGAATCAGCTTTTGCTTTCCACAGGCGGCGGTATTATCAAAAATCCCATGAATATCGAATATCTGAAACGAAACGGACGGATCCTATGGCTGAAACGGGATCTGGAACGCCTGCCCACCGATGGCCGTCCCCTTTCCCAGGCAAACAGACTGCAGGATCTGTACGCTATGCGCCAGAGTATGTATGAATCTTTTTCAGATGTCATCATTGAAATCTTTATTAAAAACAAACCAGCAAGCAAACAAACAAAAAATCCTCATGTCCCCAAAGAAGGAAAGTTAAC
>CALASU010000155.1 GCA_937888765.1 uncultured Clostridia bacterium
ACAGATGCAATGCTTTGTTCTGCCGATGGCTGGCAGAACAAAGCATACTGAAAAAGATCGTCACTCATTTAATACTATTGCAACTTGCTATTGCAATTTTCCGTTCATTTTTTTGCATAAAATTTCTCAATTATACATAGAAAATATACCGAAAAAGTAGGTTTTTAAGCAGAAACTGATAAAGATTTATCAGTTTCTCATTTAGGTTTACCTAAATGAGAAAGAAATCCTTTGTCAATCCGATTAAAAAATGGTAAACTTTCCACAAAGTTAGTCTGGACTAATTTTGTAGAAAATCATTCGATAATGATTCTTTTTTTCACCAGAACGTTAGCTATAACTAACTCTGATGTATTTATAGAATTGGGAGGAATACAGAAACTATGAAAAGAAAAGTAATGCCCTTATTTTTATCTCTGGCGATGGCATCTTCTGCTGTGCCTGTGCCTGCGATGGCGGAGGGGTTGGAAGAAACAACTGCTTCTGAAACAGAAGTAGTAAATGAAGTGGAAGAAGAAAATAAAACAGAGGAAGAATCCGAAGTAGAAGAGGAAACTGAAACAGAGGACGAATCCAAAACAGAGGACGAATCCAAAACAGAGGATGAATCCAAAACAGAAGACGAAACTGAAGTAGAAGAGGAAACTGAAACAGAGGAAGAATCTGAAGTAGAAGAGGAATCTGAAACAGAGGAAGAAACTGAAGCAGAAGAGGAACCTGAAACAGAGGACGAATCCGAAGTAGAAGAGGAACCTGAAACAGAGGAAGAACCTGAAGCAGAAGAGGAACCTGAAACAGAGGACGAACCTGAAGTTGACAAAACGCCTGATGAAGATGAGTATGATGTCAATTTGACACATGAAGAAGGAGATCATGAAGAGGAGGAAGAGGAACCGCTTGATCCTGATGCAGCGTGGGAGATTATCCTCAATAATGAAACGATTACAGGCGGCGAGATTCAGCTGATTACAGATGAGGCTGAGATTCATCCCGGTGCAACAGTAACGGTAAAGGCAACTCCTGAAGATGGGTATGATCTGAGACACGTTGGCTTTTATACAGTAACAGAAGATGAGGAAGGCAATGAAGTTCTGGGCAGCATCCAGTCTATGTTCAAAAATTCTGATGGTACAAATTACTTTACGATGCCAGAAGGTACCATTCGTATTGGTGCATCCTTCCAGCCTGAGGGACATCTGCAAATCACATCTACAGGTGCATTTATTTATGAACCGGGCGAAAGCAGCGGTTCTTTGGTTACGGGTGTCATGAATAAATTTTCTCATCTGTATGTAACGGATAAGAGTGGGGTTGTACAGATCGGGTTGGATAGAAGATTCTTTGATGAATATAAAGCGGATGAACTGAAATTTACTGTGGAGATTCGTACACATAAGGACAGCAAATACTATGTTCTGGCATCTAAGGAGTACACAGCAGAGAGCCTGATGAAGCTGAATTATGAGATGCTTGAAGACTATACAGGCGAAATTTATTATCTGTTTGATAATCTGAATATTCCTTTTACAAAAGATGCGGATACTTTGGCAAAGGCACTTTCTACAGACAGACAGGCATGGACAGTGCTGAAGATTGAAGCACCGGAAGGCAGATGGACAAATGCCAAAGGTGGCGCAATTGCAAACATACAGCATAGTACAGATGTAAATATTCTGGCGGCAGATGAGGCGGCACTGGAGCCTATGGTATTCCTGTATGGTCTGGGAGAAAAAACCTTTGATGGCAGAACTCTGCGTGCCCTGCTCGAAGGCGAAGGTATTAAATTTGTGGATATCACAAAAGAAAATCTGGGGCAGAATCTGGGATATATGGCTGGCTGGTCTAAATATGAAGAAATGGGCGTATCTGCTGAAGATGCCTATAGAGATGCGGTAAGCAGTAAAACATATATTCTGACAGCAAATCTGTCTGACGTACAGAAGGATCTGGTGAGTGAAGCCAGAAAAAAACTGAATAAATTACCTACACTGTCTCATATGACAGACTATGTGGCGGCACAGAATTTCTATGATTTTCGTGTACATACCGATGAAGAAGCGGGTGCTTCCAGCGGTGCTATGAAATGGGGGATTCTGCTGAAGGATGTAGAAGGCTATCTTACAGCAGATGGCTATGATACAACGCAAGACCCTGGTAAGACTCTGAAAGCAGCTTATGAAACATCCATCAAAGCCTATACAAAGAACGGTGAATTTGCGCCTGAATACTACGAAGAAGGGTATCAGACATTACTGGATGCTTACCTGAAAGCAACAAACATGGTGCAGCTGAGAGGTACATTGGATCTGGAACTGGAAATGTATGAAGACGGCTCTTATAAAGTAACTCCTGTTCTGATAAGAGCGGAAGGTGATGAAAACAAGGTATTCAATGCGACTTATGGTTGGTTCAATAATCATAGAAACTATAAATATGACAGTGATAAACCACTGGAAATCACTGCTGAACAAGCAAAAACAAACCCTGTACATACAGTCAATCTGAGTATTTCCGGTAATGAGACAGATACATATGGATTCCTGTTTGCAAGATTGCTGACACCTGAAATTCCTGAATTTTCCGCTTCTGCAGAAAAAACTGCGATTACTGTAAATATCAAAGCATTGGAAGATGTGCTGTGTACACCCGATATTGAAAAATATGTAGCTGCATTGTATAAGGGAGAGGAATTGATTGCAGAATACGAAATGACAGAAGCGGGGTCTTACACATTCAGCAATCTGGCAAACAACACTGCGTATACAGTAGAGGTATATGCGGAAAATGCAGTTGGCTATAGTGATATTGGAGATGCAACTGTAAAAACAAAGGCGAACAGCGGCAGCTCTAACAACAATAACTCCGGCAGCTCCAACTCCGGCGGCAGTTCCAGCAGCAACAAGAACAACGCAACAACAAACAAAACAGAATCTACAACAAACAATGATGGTTCTACGACAACTACAACAACAGACAAAAACGGTACTGTAACAGAAACCACAAAGCATGAAGACGGTGCGACAACAGTGGTAGAAACACAGAAAGACGGTACAGTTACAACAACAGAAACAGCGGCTGACGGCACAAAGACAGCAGTTGTAGAAGCAGCAGACGGTACAGTTACAACAACAGTAGAAGCGGTTGACGGCACAAAGACAGAAACTGTGGAAGCGGCTGACGGTTCTAAGACAGAAACAGTAGAAACAGCCGACGGCTCCAAGGCGGTTACAACAACAGATACAGCAGGTAAAGTAAATACAGAAGTAAGCATTTCCGCGGATGCTGTGGCAAATGCAGAAGGTGCGGTAAAACTGCCTATCTCCGATGTAGAAGTAGAAAAGAATCGTGAAAATGCACACAGCATTGCGATCGACACGCCCGGAGAAGCGGCAACGGTAACTATTCCTCTGGATAACGCACCTGTAGGTACAGTAGCAGTTGTGGTAAATCCCGATGGTACAGAAACTGTGATCAGAAATGTTTTGATCGGCGATGATTCCATGACAGTGACGGTTGCAGATGGTACAGTGCTGAAATTTGTTGACAACAGCAAAGACTTCGATGATGTTTCCAGTGGCGACTGGTTCAATGATGCAGTTGATTTCGCAAGCAGCCATGAACTGTTCAACGGTACATCTGAAACAACATTCACACCCGGTGCAACCATGACAAGAGGTATGCTGGCTGTGGTACTGCATAACCTGAGCCACAACCCCGAAGCGGCAGGCGAAGCAGGCTTTGGTGATGTAAATGGTCAGTATTTCGCGAATGCGGTTGCATGGGCAGCAAATGAAGGCATCATCAGCGGTTACGGCGATGGTCAGTTTGGCCCTAACGACTCTATCACACGCGAACAGCTGGCAGTGATGCTGCACCGTTTTGCAGGCAAGCCAGAAGCAAATACAGATCTGAGCTTCACAGATGCAGGAGATGTAAAGGGCTATGCGGCACCTGCGCTGCAGTGGGCAGTAGAAAACGGCATCATCAGCGGCAAGGGCAATGGTACACTTGACCCTCAGGGACAGGCAACCAGAGCAGAAGTGGCTTCCATGCTGATGCGTTTCTGCAAAACAAATAACTGATTGCATATAAGAATCTATAATAATATGAAATTGGGGAAGGCTTGCTCAGATCTTCCCCGCCCTCCTCTAAACAAAAAATCTCAGACTTTTATGAAGTCTGAGATTTTTTATGTTAATTTAAAAAGATATACGGTTAATGCAGTGTCTTGGGGTCCGGCTGTTCGATTATGTGTGCCACCTGCTGATATACGGGGCTTGCTTTCAGTGCCAGTACAGAAGGATCATCGGGAGGGAATGCGGAAAGAATCGAACGGATTTTTTCTGCAAGCATCATCAGTTCTGCACTGACAGCATCCTGTTTGGGAGTTTCTTTCGGAACTTTTTCCAGAAGATACTGTATCAGGGATTTCATATGCGGTGCAATTTTCAGTCCTGCACGCAGACAGTGTACACAGTCAGCGATTACGCGGTTTTCCAGATGAATCTGCGCCTGCAGAAGATACCAGCTGAAGCGGATATTCTGGGGAAGCAGATGTATATGTGCTTCTGTCAGAATCTCTGGCTGATAGAAGGTTTCCAGATAAACCGCTGTTCTCTTTAAAAATGCTGTATGTATGGAAGCCAGCTGTGTATCGTCCAGAGAGAATGTCTGTAAAGTCGCCGTCGTAAGGTGATAGAGCCAGATATTCTCTGTATAGGGATCGGGTTCTGCTGCCCTTGTGCATACAGAAACCAGAAGGTCTTTTTGTTCTGTCAGTGCAGAAACTGTATGCTTGGCTAAATGCGCCATTTCGTCCGAGGAAAGCTGATAGAATCTTTCCGGCAGAGGAATTTCCTTTGTGAGCAGATGCTCTAACAGAAAAGCAGGCATATCTGCCCAGTGTTCAATCTGTTCCAGATGGTTTACAGCTGAAGCAGAGTTGGATTCTGATAAGAAGGAAACGGCATGATTCAGGTCATTCCCCAGATCCAGTGTATGCAGAAGACGTAACAGAGGCGTACTGTCTGTATTGGATTTCTGCCAGAGCTGCAGAATATCTGTAATCAGATCAAGGCTGGGCAGAGTATCAGTATCTTTGAAGGTCTGCAGTTTGCCAAGGCAGGAAAGCACGTCTTCCCATTGTGCCAGTTTTGCATGACATTCGGCTGCGAGGATATGAGCCTGTTTCTGATAGAAAGCATCTGTACAGTTCAGACCGCTCAATACATTGGCGATTTTTCGGAAATCATCTTTTTCCCATCGGGAAAGCCCTTTCTGATACTGTGCCAGTTTCTGCAGACAGTTTGCAGGTTCATCCAGATTTTTATAATATACGGCACTGTGGAATGCAATATCTGCATAAACAAACGGAGAGTCGGGGAAAGTGGTTTCCGCCAGATGAATCCATTTTCCGGTTTCGGGGAGAGAGGAATTGATACCGCGGGTAATCATATCGCGCAGAGCAGGAGGACCGAACAGTTCCCAGCCGTCGCTGTGCGTTTCAATCAGCTCTGTGAGCAGATGCGCATATTTCAGGAATAATTCCTGTGTGTAGGTATCTCGCAGGCACAGCAATGCCAGTCTGACATTTCCGGGATTTTCCTGCAGTTCTAATTCCAGTAAAGGCAGATTACGGCGGCTTTTTTTGTTATTGGCAGCAGCATCTCCGACATAGCCGTCGTGGTGCAGTACAACACGCGGCAGTTCGATGAGCTTGCTGCGGTCATTCATGTACCAGGATTCGTGAATACGTCCGCTGTAACGCAGACCTGTAGACATACGCAGCATACGCATGGCAAGATAGTCCTTATAAGAATCCTGTGCCATATCTGCTGTGGTATAGTTACGCTGTGCGACGGTTGCAAAATCATATGGATTGGAACGTGTAGTGGTAAGAAACTCCACTAACTGAGAAAAATCGGCATCCAGATATTCATCCGCATCTACTGTCAGAAACCATTTGCCCGAGCAGCGTTCCATAACGGCATTACGGGCGGCGGAAAAGTCGTTGATCCAGGGAAAATCAAACAGAATATCCGCATATTTTGCAGCGATTGCACGGCTGTTATCTGTAGAACCTGTATCTGCCATAACTAACTCACAGGGGATGGCAGCTCGTAAAGGAGCCAATGCCTGCAGAGAACGCTCCAGACAGCGTTCTTCATTTTTGAAGATCATGCCGATGGATAAGAGCGGTGCTTTATCTGCAGAAGGGTATTTTATAGAAACAGGGCAATGCTGTATGGATGTCTGTTTGGCTTTCTTTTTTTTAGATGCCATAGAGTTTCCTCCTTTATATAAATATAGTGTATTCTATGGGAGAGTATAGCATAAAATCGGGAGAAATGCTACAGAAGACATGGAGGAGCAAAGAGAAGGTCTTTTGAAAATCTGTTCAGAACTTCCTTTTTTTCACAGGGTGTATCCCTGTGTATATTTCATTTCTTCCTGCAAATACTATTTTTACAACAAAAAAGCTATTTGGCAGGAGGAATATAGATGAAAGCGACAGGAATTGTCAGAAGAATTGATGACCTCGGGAGGGTTGTCATCCCGAAGGAGATCCGCAGAACCCTGCGTATCAGAGAGGGAGACCCGCTGGAAATCTTTACAGACAGGGAAGGCGAAATCATTCTGAAAAAATATTCTCCGATTGGAGAACTGGGCACATTTGCAAAGGAATATGCAGAATCGCTGGCACAGACAGCAGGACATATTACCTGTATTGTGGACAAGGATCAGATCATTGCGGTTTCCGGGGGCGGCAAAAAGGAATTTTTTGAGAAGCATATCAGTCCCGAAATGGAAAACTGCATTAACAAACGTACGGCACTGATTGCACAGCGGAGCGATTCCAACTTTGTGCCCGTGCTGGAGGATGATAATACGGAAAGCTATAATCATCAGCTGATTATGCCGATCATTGCAGAAGGGGATGCCATGGGTGCGATCGTATTTCTTTCCAAAGACCGTGAAATGGGCGAAGTGGAAGGGAAGCTTGCACAGACAGCGGCGGGTTTTCTTGGCAGACAGATGGAGCAGTAAACACAGATTATAAACGAAGCCTTTACAGAACGAGGACTGTAAAGGCTTTCTTTTTGTGGGAAATTGTGGTATCCTGTCAGAAAAGAACGAAAAACGGACGGGGAGAACTGGCATGGAACATATTTTCATCATCAATCCGACAGCTGGACAGGGAAAGGCAGAAAAGCTGATTCCGAAGATCAAAGAAGCAATGGAAGGGCTGGAGCTGACATACAGTATTTATACCACAATAGCAGGCGGCGATGCGGAACGATTTGTAAAGGAAACCTGCGAAAAGGGCGAAGACGTAAGGTTTTATGTCTGCGGCGGCGACGGCAGTCTGCATGAGGCGGTAAATGGCGCAAAGGGATTTTCTAATGCGGAAATCGGACTGCTTCCTGTGGGCACGGGAAATGACTTTATCCGCAATTTTGGCAGGCAGAAGGATTTTATGGATATTTCTGCACAGGTAAACGGCGAAAGCTTTTACAGTGATGTCATTGAGCTTAACGGCAGATATGCAGTCAATATGGCAAATATTGGCTTTGACTGCGATGTGGTGGCAAAAGCGGCAGAATGGAAGAAAAAACCACTTATCAGAGGCCCGTTTGCGTATGTGATGGGGATTATGAGTATGCTGGTAAAACCCATTGGCAGCTGGATGTCTTTCCGTCTGGGAGATGGTACGAAGCTGACAGGCAGATTTCTGCTCTGTACGATTGCAAACGGCAGGTTCTGCGGCGGAGGTTTCTGCTCCTCACCTCTGGCAACGGTCGAAGACGGATTGATGGATGTCGGGATTGTCAGTCTGATGACACGGCGTAAATTTATCGGTATCCTGCCCAAATATAAAACAGGGGAATATCTGGATACGAAACTGGCGGCACAGAAAGTACTGTATGAAAGAATGAATCGTCTGGAGATCGCAGTTCCCGAACCTATGCATATCAGCATTGACGGGGAAATCTCCGAATTTACATACCTGAAAGCAGAAATCGTGCCGAAAGCCTTCCGTTTCATACTGCCTGCAGGACTGCTTGAAATGGAAGAAAAGGAAAAAGAAACAGAATAAAAATAAAAACAAAAACAAAAAGAAAGGCGTGTATCTCAGAAGAGAAACACGCCTGTTTTTATAAAGAAAAGAAGTAAGGCAATACACCCATCAGTATAAACAGTGCAAAAATCAGATAAACGGAGGGGGTCAGGAAACGTTCTTCATAAGAAACGCCGTCATCGGCATCCATCAGTGCAAAGTCTGTTTCCTCGGGATTTACTTTCAGAAACAGATACAGCAGAAATGCCAGTGTGGGCAGAGAAAGCAGTGCCATCAGCCCGACGGAAGCAAGGAGTGCCAGTTCATTGCCTTCGGGAATGGCGGCAGCGGCTGCATATGCTTCAGGCTCAGAAAACATACTGAAAACGGTTGTGCCGTTGATAAGCATATGCGGCAGTACAGAGGCCCAGATGGAGTCTGTACGCTCTACCAGAAAGCAGAAAATAAAGCCGACACAGAAGGCATACGGAAGCTGCTGCAGATTCATATGCATCAGACCAAACAGCAGTGCACAGACAAAGGCACGTTTCCATTTACCCAGAAAATGATATCCGGAAAGAAAGATTCCACGAAAAGAAAGCTCCTCAAAAACAGCAGGAAAAACTGCCATGGAGAACACAGCGGGAATCGCTCCGCCGGAAATGACATTTTCAGCCGATTCCATAACGGGATTCGGGAAAAACAGGGTCATCAGAAACGAAAGAAAACTCATCAGGGGCTGTATGGCAAAGGCAAATGCCGCAAGCAGCAGAACATTTTTCCAGCCAAGGGGATTGAGCCGCAGTGTCTGTTTCAGCGGCTTTTTGGTATGAAGAAAATAGAGTACCAACGGGGGCAGATAACAGATGCTCTGTGCAAACAGCAGATAGGACTGTTCTGAAAATACATCGAAAGCCATCAGCAGGGAAAGCCCGAAGGAAACGGCGATAAAATACAGAAAGAAAAATAAAGCAAAACGATTGGTCTGGGTTGTTTGTGTCATAAAAACCTCCTGGAAAAAATAAGAAAAATCGGTTTTTCTGTGAAAAACCGATTTTTTGCTGTTTTAATCAGATTCTTTAAATTCGTCGGTTTCTTCTTTTGTCAGTTCAAGCGGATTGGAAGAAGGATATTTTTTCCAATACTGGCGGTTGATATATTCGCCGCTGAAAGTTTTAACAGTGGCAAAGATCGGAACACCGATGAACATACCGACAGGTCCAAGTGTGGCACCGCCGACCACAACGGCAAGGATGATCCACAGCGGGCTCAGATCAAGAGAGTTCCCCAGAATTTTAGGGCCGAGGAAGTTGCCGTCAAACTGCTGCAGTACCAGAATGAACAGCCCCACCCATACGGCTGTGATGGGGTTGATGAGCAGTGTGATGACGATAGCGGGAATCGCCCCGATGAATGGTCCGAAATAGGGAATCATATTGGTAACACCGATAATCAGGCTCAGAATCAGTGGGAACGGTGCTTTGATCAGTGACATGCCTACGAATGCCAGAATCCCAATGATGAGAGAGTCCAGTGCTTTGCCAACAATGAAATCCTGAAAAATATGGTGGATTCTGTTGGAAGTATACAGAAAATGCTTCGCCTGCTTGGGTGTGGACAGGGCATAGATGATTTTTTTCGCCTGTTTTGCGAAGCCTTCTTTATCATAAAGCATATAAAATGCAATAAAGATTGCCATAATCAGATTGAATGTAGCACGGCCGAATACAAACAGATTGCCGATGATGGTTTCCAAGAGAGCAGGCACATTCTGGGAAGCGGTTACCATGGGCTGCAGAATGCGGTTGATGATGCTGTTTACGTCGCTGCTGTCGATAAAGGAAATCTGATCGAAGAAAGTCTGTACCCGTTCTGTCATATTGGTGGAATAGGTCGGTACCTGTGTTGCCAGAGCCAGAATGGAATCCATGATTTCCGGCAGCAGATAAATTGTGATCCAGACAGAACCGCCGATAATGATGAAATAATTCAGCAGAATACAGAACATACGGTTTGTTTTCGGATGTGTCCGAAAATAACCGATATGTTTGCTGAAATGCCGCTCAAAAAATTTCATGAACGGATTCATTACATAGGCAATGGCAAAGCCCAGTAAAAAGGGTGCAGTCAAGGCACTCAGATAGTTGAAAGCAACAAGGATACTTGTGCCAAGTGCAGGCAGATGCCCGATGATTTTTTCAAACAGAATGATGGCAACCGCAACCAGAAAAACGCAAAGACTGATTTTCAGATACATTTTATCTTCATCGCTCCTGCGATGAAAGAAATCCAGTTTTTTCATAATAGTACACCTCTGAAGCGGCTGCTTTCAGCCGCAGTAATATTCCCATCATACTATGAATCGGGAACAAATTCCATAAAATTTGTGAAAAAATTTTATTTCTACATCTGTATGCAGTATAGCAGAAAAATGTTAAGAAAAAAGAAACAAATTCTGACAGTCTGATGACTGCTGTTTTAAAACCGTTTCAAAATGGAGAAAAACGAAGGAGCGGGCTGTGCATTTTGCTTATTGTGGCAGTGTTTTTTTTATGTTATACTATATAATCAGCAATTAAAATTTTTAGCTCTGTTTTATATGGAGGCAACTGTTATGGACGGATCAAATGAGAAACAGGAAAAGAGCGGGAGGAACCCTGTTGGGGGGACTGCCGTTGTGTTATGTATCTGCATCTGCTTTATTTTAGATGTAAAAATGGGGATCGGTGCGGCAATCGGTGCGGCGACCGGCTATTTTGCATGGACGATGCTGAAAGATGCAGAGTTGGCGGAAGAAACGGAAAGCATGGCAGCTACCTTTGTGGATACGGCTGTACTGAAGGAAAATTTCTCTATTCCGAAAAATCTGCCGATACCCTACGCGGTACTGGATGTGCGGGGCAGGCTTCTGATGTATAATGAAAAATTTACAGAGGTATTTCCTGAACTGAAAAAGGCAGAACCCGTTCTGGAGCAGCTTAGAAAGAAAAGCGGACAGGGGGAAGTGCTGACGGTCGAAGTTGACGGAAAGTATTATGATGCCGCAATCGACCACTGCGAGGTGGTAGAGCAGAACGGTGCAGTCGGTATGGTGCTGACACTGACATTGGTGGATGTGACAGAACGCTGTCAGCTGGAAAAGGCACTGAATGACAATGAAACCGTAATCGGACAGATCTTTCTGGATAATTATGAAGAGGTTGCGGACAGCCTTGCAGAGGATAAACTGCCAATTCTGTCGGCTCTGGTGGACAGAAAAATCAATCAGTTTGCGGCAGATGCCAATGGCGTGATTCGTAAGCTGGAAAAGGACAGATATCTTTTACTGCTTTCCAAAGGCGATCTGGAAACCGTAAAGGAAAAGAAATTCGATATTATGAATACCCTGCGCGAAATCAGCGTAGGGGAACACATTCCCATGACAATGAGCATGGGGGTTGGTGTAGGCGGTGCTTCTCTGGAAGCGGCCATGGTCAGCGCAAAAGCGGCACTGGATCTGGCACTTGGCAGAGGCGGCGATCAGGTACTCATCAAAGAAGGCGAAAAGTATCTGTTTTATGGTGCAAAGGCAGGCGAAGTCGGCAGAAACGGCCGTATCCGTGCCAGAGTAAAAGCCGATGCACTCTGGGAGCTGATGGGCGAAGCCAGCAGTATCCTTGTTATGGGGCACAGACACGCCGATCTGGACAGTCTGGGTTCCTGTATGGGCATTTGTGCCATTGCAAGGGCGATGGATAAGAAATGCCGTATCGTTATGAATGAAATCAGCGTAGGTATTAAGCACCTGTATGAAAATATGAAGGAAAACGGACATTATGAAGCCGCTCTGATTAAAGAAGCAGATGCGCTGAAGCTGATGGATGAAAAAACGCTTGTGATCGTTGTGGATACGCACAGAAGCAGTATGGTAGAAGGGCCGCAGGTACTGGAAGCGGCGAAAAAAATCGTGATTTTTGACCATCATAGAAAGAGTACCGATTTTATCGATCAGGCAGTGCTGATGTACCATGAACCCTATGCCTCTTCCACAGCAGAGCTGATTACGGAAATGATTCAGCATATCGGCAAACGAATCAAGCTCAAGACCATCGAAGCCGATGCCCTTCTGGCGGGTATTACGGTAGATACCAAAAACTTTGCTGTAAAAACAGGTGCGATCACATTTGAAACGGCCGGTTTCCTGCGCAGAGTAGGCGCGGATAGTATCCGTGTGCGACTGCTGTTCCAGAATGATATGGATACGTATAAAGCAAAGGCAGCGGCAGTGCGGGATGCAGAAATCTTTATGGAATGTATGGCAATTTCCGTTTGCCCCTCTGATGTGGAAAATTCTATGCTGACGGCGGCACAGGCGGCAGATGATCTGATGAATGTAGTAGGCATCAAGGCATCTTTCGTATGCTGCAAGGTTGGGGAAGCGGTGCATATCAGTGCAAGAAGCTTCGGCGATATCAATGTACAGCGTATTATGGAAAAACTTGGCGGCGGTGGACATTATACGGTTTCGGGGGCACAGCTGAAGGAATGCAGTGTGGAAGAAGCCAAGGAAAAAATCCGCGGTGCCATTGAAGAATATATGAAGGAGGACAAATGATATGAAAATGATTTTATTACAGGACGTGAAAAGCGTTGGGAAAAAAGGGGATCTGGTAAACGTAAGCGAAGGCTATGCAAAAAACTTCCTGCTGCCTAAAAAATATGCAGTAGAAGCAACAAAAGCAAACCTGAACGACTACGAACTGAAACAGAAAGCAGAAGCAAAACGCAAACAGGAAGAACTGGAAGAAGCACAGGCAACTGCAAAGGCTCTGGAAGACAAAGTGGTAGTGGTAAAAGTAAAAACAGGCGAAAACGGCAAACTGTTCGGCTCTGTTACAAATAAGGAAGTTGCGGAAGCAATCGTAGACCAGACACAGCTGAAAATCGACAAAAAGAAAGTATCCATCGGCGATCCTATCAAAATGGTTGGCGAAAGAACAGCTGTTGTAAAACTGCACCCCAAGGTGACAGCAGAAGTAAAAATCAAAATCGTAGAAGCATAAGAACCCCGCAGGAGGCAGAAATACATGGAACAACAGGAGAAACAAGCGGAATACACCCGTACGGCAGTGCCTCCGCATGATGTGACAGCAGAGCAGGCGGTGCTTTGCTCCATGTTTCTGGACAGAGATGCGGCTTCTGTTGCGCTGGAGAGGCTGACGGGAGAGGATTTTTACCGTTCGGATCATCGTATGGTGTTTGAAGCGGCAGAGGAATTGCATCGCTCCGGTTTGCCGATTGATGTCATTACTGTAAAAAGCAAGCTGGATGAAAAAGGTATGTTTGAGCAGATAGGCGGCATGTCGTTCCTGAAAGCTCTTTCCGCTGCAGTTGGCAGTTCTGTCAATATAGGCCATTATGTTAAGATTGTGGAAGAAAAAGCTGTCCTTCGCCGTCTGATTCGCACAGCGGGAGAAATTTCCCAGTTGAGCTATGATGGCAAAGAACCCACTAACAATA
Organism: uncultured Clostridia bacterium; assembly: GCA_937888765.1. Classification (GTDB taxonomy): domain Bacteria; phylum Bacillota; class Clostridia; order Lachnospirales; family Anaerotignaceae; genus Anaerotignum_A. Next base: position 13,559 of record CALASU010000155.1, read on the forward strand.
TTATAGAAAAGGCAGAAAAGGATATTTTTGATATCATGCAGCACCGTCATTCCGAGCAGTTTCATCATATTCGGGATATTGCAGTGGATTCCATTGAAAAGATTGAGGACATCTATCATTCCAAAGGAAAGCTGACGGGCGTACCTACAGGTTTTGTGGACTTTGATGCAAAAACAGCAGGCTTGCAGAAATCCGATCTGATTCTGCTGGCGGCACGTCCTTCCATGGGGAAAACAGCCTTTGCGCTGAATATCATTCAGAATGCGGCAATCCGCAGCAATGTGCCAACAGCAGTTTTTTCTCTGGAAATGAGCAGAGAGCAGCTGGTAAACCGTATGCTCTGTTCCGAAGCCATGCTGGATGCACAGAAGCTGCGTACAGGTGAACTTGAGGATACGGACTGGAATGATCTGATCCGTGCCATGGGGCCGCTTTCCGAAGCCCCCATTTATATTGACGATACACCGGGGATAACTCCTATGGAGGTGCGTTCCAAATGTCGCCGTCTGAAAGTAGAAAAGGGGCTGGGACTGATCGTCATTGACTATTTACAGCTGATGAGCGGCAATGGCCGCAGCGATTCCAGACAGCAGGAAATTTCTGAAATTTCCCGTGCGCTGAAAGCAATCGCAAGAGAAATGGAAGCACCTGTTATCGCACTGAGCCAGCTGAGCCGTGCGTGTGAACAGCGTTCCGACCATCGCCCGATGCTTTCTGACCTGCGTGAATCGGGGGCAATCGAGCAGGATGCCGATATTGTGGCGTTCCTGTATCGTGATGAGTATTATTTCCCTGATACCGAAAAGAAAAATCAGGCTGAACTTATCATCGCAAAGCAGAGAAATGGCCCGACAGGGACGGTGGATCTGACTTGGATGGGACAGTATACAAAATTTGGGAACTTCCTGAAAAAGTTCTGATAAAAAAGAGCATCGACAAAAGTTGATGTGACCCCAAAAAGTTAGACTTTTATTGCGTAACAGATTTTTATATCTGTTACGCATTTTTTATGCAGCTGAAGTAAGCCTGTATTCTACAGGACTCATCCAACCTAATTTCGCCTTGATTCTATGTTCATTGTAGTAAATGATGTACTTTTCTATTGCTTCTTTCAATTCATCAAAACTGTAATAAACCATTCCATAATACATTTCCTGTTTCATTATACCAAAAAAGTTTTCCATCACAGAGTTATCGTAACAGTTCCCTTTTCTGGACATACTCTGATAAATACGATTTTCTTTCAGTTCTCGTACATATGCATGCATTTGATATGCCCATCCCTGATCGGAATGAAATGTTCTTCTATAAGGGCAGTCAGAAGTATGTTTGATAGCTGTTTTCAGTGCTGTCAGAATGCCTGTAGCAGAAGGCTGCTTTGTAATGCTATAGCTCAAAATTTCTCCATTATACATATCCATAAATGGATCCAGATAAAGTTTTTTAATTGTCATCTGCCCTTGATTATCTACTTCGTAATACTTAAACTCCGTAGTATCTGTCGTTATTTTCTGATGAGCGATATTGGTTTTAAAACGTCTGCGGATTCTATTTGGAGCAATTTTTCCTACTTTGCCTTTATAGGAACTATATTTACGACTCTTTCTTGTAAAAGAAGTAACTTGCAGACCATGCTTTTGCATGATTCGCTGAACACATTTTTTATTTACAGTATATCCCATTTTTTTGAGCAGAGCATGGATGCGTCTATAACCAAAATTTTTATGGTTTTTACGTAATTCCAGAATCTTATCTTCAAGTTCCTGGTTTGAATTTTTTCTGTCAAAACGTTTCTGCCAGTACATATAAGTTGCTTTCGGAAATTTAACTACTGCGAGAATATCTTTCAGTTTGAATTCTCCTCGGAGGCTGTGGATGATTCTCG
>CALASU010000156.1 GCA_937888765.1 uncultured Clostridia bacterium
TTTTGCTTTACTTGTATTCAGTTTTCAAGGTGCATTTCTTTTTTGTTTCGGCCGTGTTCCCGACCGCTTAGATATATTAGCACGAGGTTCCAAATATGTCAACAACTTTTTTCACTTTTTTTCAATGTTTTTTCAAAAACAAAAAGAAACCCCGAAAAATCAAGGTTTCTTTTCTTCAAAAAATCATATTTTCATGTAAAAATCGTCAGGATCATCTGCAAAAGGATGTTGTTTTCATATAAAAATTCTGCAATCATACTCGCTTCCAGCGCCGCAAACAGCCCGGAAAATTTCGCATTGCACTGAAAAAAAGTCAGAATCATGCACGCAAACCACACCGTCAGAAGTCCTTTGGCACTCCCCACCAGAAGCCCCGCCGCATGGTTCACAAAATTTAATACAGGCAGCTTGCTTACCAGATGCAATGCATTCAGCACAACTTTTACTGCAATATAGATCAGAATAAACGCCAATACTACACTTAAAATATTGATACAGATATTCGCAAGATACCCTGCAATATATTCCTTCAGACTATTTACATCCAACAGTTGATAGATAACAGGATTATTATTCTCTAAAAGTGCTTCTTTCAAAAACTCCGGCAGTTTCATGGATTCGATCAGCTGTGTCTGTGCCGCCATTGTTCCCTCCTGAATTGCTGCATCCAGACCCATTGATTCCCGAATAGAATCTGTCATGGACTGAAACAGTGCTGTTTCCCGCAAAAACTTTCCTGTATACGGTGTCAGAAGCTTCGTTCCTACAGTTGCTGTCAGCATGGGCAGAAATCCCAGAGCCGCACGAATAAAGCCCGCTTTCCACGCAAGCATCCCGCTGCCCAGAATCACTGCCAGTACAATCAGATCCAGCAATAAACCATATTCCATCTTTTTTCCTCCTTTCTTTTCAGATAACAGAAAGGCAACATCTCTGCTGCCTTTTTGTCTCTTTAAAATAATTCAGATTTTTATTCAGATACTGCAGCATCTTCTGCAGGTGTTTCTTCTTTCTTTTCCTCAGAGGGTGTTTCTGCATTGCCTTCCTCTGTTTTTTCAGTATCCTGCTTTTCTGCATCTGCTTTTTTCTCTTTTTCTGTCTTTTCTTCTGTCTTTTCTTCTGTTTTTTCCTGTGCGTTTTCTTCTGCCGCAGGCTGATCTTCCGCTTTTTTCAGTTCCATGATCGCAACTTCTTCTTTGGCAACCAGCATGGCATGGTTCAGTTTTTCCATAGGCATCAGGTCTGTCAGATCACTGATTGCTGTATAATTCCAGCTTTCGCTTCCGCTATGGGTCAGCCCTGTATATACACGGTCGTTTCCGATAGAAACCCCTTTGTCACCTGCATACAGATAGGTAACCGTATCGCCGCTTTCATAGGATGCACGTTCTTTGCCATTTCCGTCCAGCCAGCAGACAGTCCCTTTCGCCCTGCCGTCTTTATTGGCAACGCTGTCGCCAAAAGCAAGCACGATATATTCCTTATTGCCAAAAGCCGCCTGATCAATGGTATTTTCCAGAGGATAGCTCCAGACCTCAACCCCATCGGTATCAATCCCATAAATACCCTTATCAGAAATCGCCGCTAAAATATTGCCTTTTCTATAGTGGATCACAGGAATGATTTCATCTGTTTTTTCCACTCCGGCAAACATACTGTCCGTATGGGTTTCGCTGTCCTCCTGTCCAATATAGAAGAAACAGATCTTCCCGACAGGAGAAAGGTCAGTTGTGTCCAGATAGCTGACAGCAAATACTCTGCTGTCATCCGAAATATCCGCACACAGCGGATATACGCCGCTGCTTTCTTCCACACGCTCTTTTAAAAGACTTCCTTTTGCGTTATAAATATAGATATGATAGGCTGTGTTATTCTTTGTAATCAAAGAAAGGTAGCCCTTTTCATTGAGTGCAAACTGCATGGGAGAGCCTTCCGCCTGCAGCTCATACTGCAGACCCTCTCTGTTATAGACACGCACCATTTTGCCGCCCATATCCCCTACCGCAATATACTCTCCCTCCTGTACCATTACAGGAGAAGTCATATTGAAGGTATCATTCCATTTCTGTGCACCCATGCCGATAAAATATTTTACGCCATCCTTTGTGCAAAGCAGGAATTCCTCTCCGAATACTGCCATAGAGGCCTTACTGCTGATATCCACAGCCATGCTTTTTACAGGATCTTTCTTTTCTTCTGCCGGCGGCTTTTCTTTTTCGCTCTGTTCTGCCATAAGGGCCTTTACTTTTCCGCCTCCATAAAAGGTATCAATATAAATACCTCCCGCAACCAGACAGATGACAGCCAGCACACAGACCAGAGCCGTCAAACCTTTCTGTCCGCCGGATTTCCGTCTGCTTCGCTTTCTGCTCATTCCGTTCCTCCGTTAGCCTTCAATATTTCTCTGCACCAAAAACAGTGCTCTTTCATAATCTTCTTTTTTTACATAGATCAGATATTCTGTCTGATGTTCGGGTCTACCGCTGTTTTCGCCGGAAATCATTCTGCCGCCTACAAAGAAATCTGCACGGTCAGAAACTCTTACTTCATAGGAAATATCGAATTTCCATAAAATGTCACGCACTTCCGCCTGCTTTTTCATATCGAATGTGCAAAGCAACTCTTTTCTGTTCCATACGGTAATCATGGTACTCCTCCTTAAAATATGTACATTATAAAAGAAACTGTTTCCATCATTCTATATTACTATATTCCCAAGGGTTTTGCAAATCCGTTTCTCCTTTTCTGCAAAGAAAAAAGCCCGAAAATACACGAAATTTGCATTTTCAGGCTTTCTTTTTTCAGATTTTCAAAAAATTCGGATTACAGTTCTTTCAGCTGTTCATATACTGCAATGTATTTATCCGCAGAGTTTTCCCAGGAATAATCGCTGTTCATTGCGTTTTTCACAACATTTTTCCATTCTTCCTTGCCCATATGGTATACACGCAGAGCTTCTTCTACCGCCCACAGCAGACCATAGCCATCATAGGTTTCAAACAGGAAACCGTTACCTTCCTTTGTTTCGGGATCATAGTGTTGAATTGTGTCTGCCAAACCGCCTGTTTTTCTAACGATAGGCACTGTACCGAAACGCAGGCTGAACATCTGACCCAGACCGCAGGGTTCAAACTTGGAGGGCATCAGGAACAGATCCGCAGAAGCATAAATCTGCTGTGCCAGTGTTTCATCAAAGAAGATATTTGCAGAAACACGTCCGGGATAGCTGGTCTGCATATTGCGGAACAGATGCTCAAAAGTACCTTCGCCTGTACCAAGCAGTACAAACTGAATATCCTTCTGCATCATTTCATCCAGTACATAGGACAGGATATCCAGACCCTTCTGATCTGCCAGACGAGTGATCATCGCCACCATGGGTACATCTCTTTCTTCCAGACCCAGTTTTTTCTGTAATGCACGTTTGTTTTCCCATTTGTCTTCGATATGATCCACATCAAAGTTTTTCACCAGATGCTTGTCTGTTGCAGGATTGTTTGCAACGTAGTCGATACCATTGATGATGCCGTACAATACATCCTGTCTGCTTCTCAAGATACCTTCCATGCCGTAGCCATATTCGGAAGTCTGGATTTCATGGGCATACGTATCACTTACTGTGCTGATATAATCAGAGTATACCAGACCCATTTTCATATAGCTTACAGAATTATAGAATTCTACATTGCCATAGCACCAGCCGGGTACATCCAGCATATTCATAGTATCGGGTTCAAATCTGCCCTGATACTGCAGATTGTGGATGGTAAACAGTGTTTTGATTTTAGAATAAGATACTACTTTGCTGTAAACTTCTTTCAGATACATGCAGACGGGACCTGTCTGCCAGTCGTTACAGTGAATGACATCGGGATAGAAGTCCAGCATGGACAGCATATCCAGTACTGCCTTGCTGTAGAAAGCAAAGCGTTCGTTGTCATCAGGGAAGCCATACAGACCACCTCTATGGAAATAGTGGTCATTTTCTACGAAGTAGACAGGAAAATCCCCATTTTTCAACAAAATTTTCGCTCTCTGTTTTCTCCACTGTAAATGCACATCAAATTCGCCAATCATTTCCACGCCGTGCATAGTTTCATTTTTGATTGCCATGTGACGGGGAATTACTACGCGAACATCAACGCCTTTGGCACGCAGTGCCTTGGGCAAAGAACCAACAACATCACCCAAACCGCCGCTTTTGATAAAAGGTGCAGCCTCAGATGCAACAATAAGTACCTTCAGACCTTTTTCCACTTTTTCCATAAATTCTCACCTCATCTTAATGATACTATGAAAAGTGATTTACAGCAAGAATAAATCTCCCGAATATTGGGGAATTTCTATATTTTTGCGCTATCCTTCCATTTTTCTTTATAACTTTTCCCAAAAATGGTATACTTAAAACTGTAAAATTCAAAAATAAAAGAAAAGAGGTTATTCTTTATGAATCATTCCATTCCTGCCAGAGCAGAAACAGATCCCCTGTTCCACTGGCACATTGAAGATTATTTTGCAAACGACTCACTCTGGGAAGAAGCCTTTGCTTCTCTGGAAGCAGCGATTCCCACACTTTCCGCTTTTTCCGGCAAGCTGGCAGATTCTGCGGATACCCTACTTTCCTGCCTGCAGAAAAATCAGGAGCTTTCTTTAAAATTAGACCATATCTATACTTATGCCAATATGCGTATGCATGAAGACAGTGCAAATGCCTTTTATCAGGGTATGGCATCCCGTGCAGAGCTGCTGCTGATCCGCTATTCTGCGGCAATTTCTTTTCTGACACCCGAGATCATTGCCATTCCCGAAGAAAAGCTGACTGCATTCCGCACAGAAAAAGCGGCTGATTTCGCAGTGTATGACCATTTCTTCCATACACTCCTGCGTCAGAAAGCGCACACACTGACCCCCGCAGAGGAAACCCTGCTCGCAAAAGCCGTAGAGCTTGGCGGTGCCCCTCAGCACATCTTCACAATGCTGAATGATGCGGATATCACTTTCCCCTCCATCAAAAAAGCCGACGGCGAAGAACTAGAACTGACAAAGGGCAGATATATCACTTTCCTCGAAAGCCCTGACCGCGAAATCAGAAAACAGGCATTTGAAAATCTGTATTCCGTTTATCTGAGCCAGAAAAACACCATTGCGGCGGCATATGCTTCTTCCGTAAAGAGTGACGTTTTCTTTGCCGAAGCAAGAAAATATGATTCCGCTATAGAAATGGCACTTGCAGACGATAACATTCCCCTGTCTGTTTACGACAGTCTGATTGATACCGTAAACAAATACCTGCCTCTCCTGCATCGTTATGTTTCTATCCGTAAAAAAGAACTGGGTGTGGAAGATCTGCATATGTATGATCTGTATGTCCCTCTGGTAGCGGAAGCAGATGCAAAAATCCCTTATGCGGAAGCAAAGGAAACTGTGAAAAAAGCACTTGCCGTTATGGGCGAAGAATACAGCAACGCTCTGGAACACGGTCTGGAAAGCGGCTGGATTGATGTCTATGAAAACAAAGGCAAACGCGGCGGCGCATACTCCTGGGGCAGCTACGGCGTGCATCCCTTTGTACTGCTGAACCACAACGACACCATCAACAGCATGTTCACACTGGCACACGAAATGGGTCATGCACTGCACAGCTTCTTTACATGGAAAAAACAGCCTTATCTCTATGCTGACCATAAAATTTTCGTAGCAGAGGTTGCTTCTACCTGCAACGAAGCCCTGTTGATGGAATATCTGCTGAAAACCACAGAAGATAAGACCATGCGGAAATATCTCATCAACTATTTCCTTGAACAGTTCCGCGGTACACTGTTCCGCCAGACCATGTTTGCAGAATTTGAAAAAATCACACACGCTATGACAGAACAGGGTCAGCCCCTCACTTGGGAAGGCATGAACCAGATTTACCACGATCTGAACGTAAAATACTTCGGGGAAGATATCGTCATTGACCCCGCAATCGACATCGAATGGGCAAGAATCCCCCATTTCTATAATGCATTCTATGTATATCAGTATGCAACAGGCTACAGTGCGGCAATCGCCCTCTCCAGAAAAATTCTGAACGAAGGACAGCCTGCCATTGACGCGTATCTGGATTTCCTGTCCAAGGGTACAAGCGAATACTCCATTGATCTGCTGAAAGGGGCAGGCGTAGACCTCTCCACAGCAGAACCTATCGAAAACGCAATGAAACTTTTCAAAGAACTCTTAGACGAATTCGAACAGCTTTGATCTTGAGGGACGCTGTCCCTCAAACTCCCTGCGAGGGGAATGATTCCCCTCGACCCCCATTTG
>CALASU010000157.1 GCA_937888765.1 uncultured Clostridia bacterium
CTACGCATCCCGATGAACGGAAAAAAGGACATATGGGAAAAATCTTTTCCTATGAAATGAATCATCTGCGAAAACTAGGCTGTATAGTTGCACCGCATACGCCTGCTGTCCTGCCCAGTTATTTTTCCTTTGGACATTTCCCTGTGGCAGATGCGAAATATCTGGAATGCGATGCTGTTCCAGCTGTTTCTTCTCCGAAAGGCATTTCTTCTGTCAGAGCCGAACAGGATGCTGTGCTGTATCCGCTGTATCAGAAGATTTCTGAAAAATACAGTGGGATTATAGCCAGAACGGAAGCAGATTTTATCAGAAAAGGGGCAGACTATAGAGCAGATGGCGGAGAATGTATTGCCTATACGGTAAAGAATGAAATCAAAGGCTATGCCTTTTATTATAAAAACGAAGAGATGCTGCTCTGTGTGGAAGCGTTTGCAGAAGACGGTTACTATTATAAAATAGTAGAGGGATTATTTGCGCTTGCGGAAGGTCGCCGCTTTCTGGCAAAGCTGCCGCCTGAAGTATACCTTTCCTATCCCTTTACAAAAGTAAGCAGGGTACAGAAAGGCGTAATGGGGCTTTGTAATGTATCTGCTCTGCTCAGGGCTTTACAGCTACAGATTCCTTATACGGTGCAGATTACAGATTCTGTAGTGGCAGAGAATAACGGCGTTTTTGATTTTCGGGGAAATCTGAGTGAACAGCCGCCTGTATGTGCTGTTTCGGCAGGACATTTTCTGCAGGTGCTGATCGGGTATCATTCTCTGGAAGAAGTAAAGAATGAAACAGAGATATTTGATAAGGCTGCATTTGATACGCTCAACGCATTGCTTCCCAAATGTCGCTGTTATATTATAGATGAATATTAAAAAATGGAGGCGGAACATATGCCTGATATGTATGAAACAAAAACAGGGGAGGAACTGCTGCAGTTCCATCCGATTACATTAGATCTGAAAGAAAAAATCAATGGGTATACAAAGCCTTGGAATCTGGAATGTTCTGATCTTTCCTTTGCCAATCTGATTATCTGGGGGGCAGACGGAAAGATGGAATATGCCGAAAAAGATGACGTGCTGTATATCAAACTGGACTTCAAAGGAATTCCAACATTCCTCTGGGCACCTATTCCCAGATATGGGAAAGAAGTAGATTACCGAAAAGCTGTATATGATGGCATTGCATATATGAAAAGCATTGGTACAGAGCCAACCTATCGCTCTGTATGGACACCCATGCGGGATAAGATGCTGGAAGCCTGTCCCGAGCTGTTTTCTGTCCCGACAGATATTGCATGGGATTATGTATATGCCAGAGAAAGCCTTGCCACATTGAAAGGGAAGAAACTGCATGGCAAGCGTAACCACATCAATAAATTTCTTTCCAAATATCCCGATTATGAATATAAAACACTGGATGCTTCTATGATTGACGATTGTCTGGCTCTGTATGAAAAATGGATTTCGGAAAAGGCAGAGATGGCAGAATCTCTTTCTGATGAAAAACGCTCTGTACTGCTGGCACTGAATCATATGGAAGAATTGGAGCTGACAGGCGGTGCTATTTATATCGACGGAGAACTGCGTGCATTTACACTTGGCGAGCGTCTACATCCGCATATGCAGCTGATCCATATCGAAAAAGCAGATACAGCATTCGATGGATTATATCCGATGATTAACCAGCAGTATGTGCTCCACATGGATGAAGCGATTGAACTGGTAAATAGAGAAGAGGATATGGGCGTAGAGGGGATGCGTAAAGCAAAACGTTCCTATCAGCCGATCAAAATGATTGAAAAGCATATGATTGCGACCAGAGAGTTTTCTGAGATCAAAGGTCTTTGGGGCGATGAAGAATAAAAGGGCAAAAGCCCTTTTTCTTTATCCGAATGTTTTTCCAAAAAATACATATGTTTTTTATAAAAAGATATTGACAATTCAGAGAATCTAATTTATAATGATTATCAGATAAGATAATTTATCAAATTTATATAGAGTGTAAGAGTTTAAGGAGGAATTGATTATGAAGAAATTTGTATGTGCAGTTTGTGGTTATGTTCATGTTGGTGACGCTGCTCCCGCAGAATGTCCCGTTTGCCACGTTGGTCCCGAAAAATTCGTTGAACAGAAAGACGGCGAATATGAATGGGCTTGCGAACACGTTATCGGCGTTGCTCAGGGCGTAAGCGAAGATATCATCGCTGATCTGAGAGCAAACTTCGAAGGCGAATGTACAGAAGTTGGTATGTATCTGGCAATGGCAAGAGTAGCTCATAGAGAAGGCTACCCCGAAGTTGGTCTGTACTATGAAAAAGCAGCTTGGGAAGAAGCTGAACACGCTGCAAAATTCGCTGAACTGCTGGGCGAAGTGGTAACAGACTCCACAAAGAAAAATCTGGAACTGAGAATCGACGCAGAATGTGGTGCTACAGCTGGTAAATTCGATCTGGCTAAGAGAGCAAAAGCTGCTGATCTGGATGCAATCCATGACACAGTACATGAAATGGCTAAAGACGAAGCTAGACACGGCAAAGCATTCCTGGGTCTGTACAACAGATACTTCAAATAATGATCGAATTACCGAAGAGCGGGAGAATATCCCGCTCTTTTTCTTTAGAATATGATATAATACATTTGATTTAGGAGGTGTAACATGACGAAACTAAAAGAAAAAGAAACTTATCATGGTTTCACTTTAAACAAAATTGAGGA
>CALASU010000158.1 GCA_937888765.1 uncultured Clostridia bacterium
ACCAAGTTATGTCTGATTTTGTTTTTTGCCCGCTTTTTCACAAAACACAAGGAAGAGTTGAATACGTGGAGGATTATCATATTATCAGGTATTTTACTTTTCATTCCTTTATATCTGGTAAAAAGTCAGCCTGACTTGTCTACAACACTTACGATTGTGTTTGTGTTCTGTGTTCTGATTTATGCAGCAGGACTCAGCTATAAGATCATCGGGACAGTGGCAGCGATCCTGATCCCGACAGCAATCATATTTGTCAATCTGATTATGCAGGAAGGGCAGACCCTTCTGCAGGGATATCAGCTTGATCGTATTATGGCCTGGCTGAATCCGACAGAGTATGCAGATGATGCATATCAGCAGCAGAATTCTATCATTGCCATAGGGTCGGGACAGCTCTATGGAAAAGGATTATATAATAATGATATTTCATCTGTAAAAAACGGAAATTTTATTGTAGAGCCACAGACAGATTTTATTTTTGCTGTTACTGGTGAAGAGTTGGGGTTTATTGGCTGTGCAGCTGTTATTATCTTACTGGCATTGATTGTCATTACCTGTCTTATGATTGGAAGAAATTCCAGAGAACCGGAAGGTATGATTATTTGTTGTGGATTTGCAGGTCTGATTGCATTTCAGAGTCTGGTTAATATCTCTGTAGCAACCGGATTGGCAACCTACTTTTTCTTATTATCCATGGCAGGACCTATTGTCTGGAATTATTGTGAGGAAAACCATATTGTGCTCACTGAACTGCAGCAGATTGATATTGATTATTTTATCCAGAATGGTAGTCTTTTGATTGCTGTTTTATTATTCCTGCTTGTATTTCTGATCTTAATGGGACGCAAATTATCCTATCTTCAGACGATTTTAAATGGAGTAGATGCCCTTCGTATTCATCATATGGATTATTCTATTCCAATAGAAGGGGATAATGAATTTACAGAACTGGAGATCCCGACTCCGGGAAATCAGGAGAGGGAAAACTGCTGGAAGTATTTTTCCAAAGATTATGCATTGGCCAAAGATGTGGATTTGGCTGAGATGGCGACCAAATTCTTGTTTACTCCGGGAAAAATCAAGTCAGCATTGAAAAATGCCAGAAGTCTGGCTACTATGGATCAAGAGATTCTGATTCCGAGAGGAACTTTATTCCGGGGCTGCTATAACCAGATGAGCTCGGAACTGACGCAGAAAGCCACAAAGGTAAAGGCAAACTTTGGTTTTGAAGATATCGTAATGAACAAAGACCAGAGGGAAACGCTGGAACATGCCATTGATCAGATGAATTTCCGTAAAAAGGTTTATGATAACTGGGATTATAATAAAAAGTATCCTTACGGCAGAGGGCTTTCCATTCTGCTGTTTGGTGCGCCCGGTACTGGGAAATCCATGTGTGCGCAGGTAATCGCACATGAACTGAATCTGGAGCTGTATCGTGTAGACCTGTCAAAGGTTATCGACAAATATGTCGGCGAAACAGAAAAATCTATTTCCATGATCTTCAGAGAAGCGAAAAAATGTAATGTCGTTCTGTTCTTTGATGAATGTGATACGCTGTTTGCGAAGCGTTCGGATGACGGCGGAAGCAATCAGTCTTCCAACAACAATAAAACAGCCCTGCTTCTGCAGGAAGTAGAAGCCTATGATGGGGTTTCCGTTCTGGCAACAAACTACAAGCACAATATCGACCCTGCTTTCTTCCGTCGTATGAAATATATCGTGGAATTTGAATTCCCCGATGTGGATACAAGAGAAATGCTTTGGAGAACAACGATTCCCAAGAGTACACCGCTTGGCGAGGATGTAGATATCCGCTTCCTTGCAGAACGGTTTGAATTTGTAGGCGGTAACATCAAAAACTGTATCCTCAATGCGGCATTTCTTGCGGCGGCAGACGGCGAGGGCGAAGAAGTCTGTATGAAGCATTATCTGCAGGCGATCCGCTATGAATTTATCAAGGTAGGTAAGGTATTTACCAGAGCGGATTTTGAGCCATATGCTTCTATGGTTGGTCTGTAAGAAACAAAGGGGGTAGGAATATGCGTGTAACAGAAGTTCTGATGCGGCAGAACATGAAAAAGAAAAACAATCCCCGGCAAGCAGAAGAGGAAGAAGAAACACAGGCATATAAAGAGCAGAAACAGGAATACTGGAGCATCAATCGGGCGAAGAATGCCTTTGCTTCGCCTATGGACGAAGGTCTGAACAATAGAGAAAGTGTATTTGACAGACAGGCTGTTTTTCGGACAAAACAGTGACAAACCATGACGGGAGGAACCCTATATGAATTCTGATATGCACCATTCAGATCTGCAATGGCTGAAGCGAATGCTTTCTCATAACGTACGGATGCCGATGTCTGTCATTTTAGGCTATGAGGAACTGCTGAAACAGGGACTGCTTTCTGTAAAGGAGCAGAGAGTAGCAATGCAGACAATCTGTGAAAATATTACCTATATGAATGATGCCCTGAAGGTACTGCTGGAGGGAAATGCGGACGGAGAAATGACTGTTGAAGAAATGCCCGCGAAAGCAGTAGATATTGTGCTGCTGGTGCGCCGCATAGAAGCCTTTGTAAGTGAGATTGCAAAAAAATCAGGTATCAGTATTTCGATACATACACAGGACTCCAGTATGCTGGTACAGGCAGAGTATTTTTCGCTGATGCGAGTATTTTATCAGATGTTTGAAAATGCTTTCAAATATCTGCAGCGGGGAAATCATATTTCCATTCAGATCTATTATGCGGGAGAAGATCAGATTTTAGTAGTATATAAAGATAATGGCAAGGGACTTCCCAAGGAAGAAAGAAAACATATTTTTGAAAGGGGTTTTCGGGGGAAAAACAGTCGGGGGAAAGCAGGAAGCGGCTATGGTCTGCATGACATACAGCAGGCGATTGAAAAAATGGACGGTACTGTTAAGGTTTCTTCCGGCGAAAATAAAGGCTTTTCGATATATATGACACTGCCTGTATATCGAGAAGTATAGAGGAAGGACGTGGTTGCATGTTGGAACGCATTTTATTGGTTGAAGATGATGAGACTCTGTCCTTTATTACAAAGCGGTTATTGGAAAACAAAGGATATGATGTGACAATCGCATCTACACTTGCGCAGGCGAGAGAAGTACTGCGTAAAATTCGTTTCGATCTGATTTTGCTGGATATGCTTCTGCCTGACGGGGAGGGCATCCAGCTTTGCAGTGAAATCAGAAAACATTCTGTCTGCCCGATTATTTTTGTCAGCTGTCTGGGAGATCATGAAACAAAGATTTCTGCATTGCAGATGGGAGGCGATGATTATATTACAAAGCCTGTCAATTATGAGGAACTGGTTGCCCGTGTACAGGTAAACATTCGCAGAGCGAAGCAGTATAATCAGAGAACGGAGAGCGATGAGCTGGTATATCATGGCTTTATCATAAAAAAACAGCTGCGGCAGGTCTGGCTGACAGATAAGGCAGGGCAGCCGTCGGTACTGGCAGAATTATCTCCGATTGAATACAGTCTGCTGCTGTGCCTGACAGCACACAAGGGCGAATTGATGCTGTATCAGACTTTATATCAGGAAATCTGGCAGGCAGAGGATCTTGGAGATGTGCGCACAGTGATGGTGCATGTGTCCAATCTGCGCAAAAAACTGGGAGAAGTCGGCAAGGATATGATCCAGACGGTCAGAGGCGCAGGATATATTTTCAGAGAACCATAAAAACAAAGCCGGATGCTTTTGCATCCGGCTTTGTTTTTTACTCTATAAGAAATTTCATTTCCTAATAGAGTAAAAACCCTTCGGTGGATCGCACTGCGGCGGCAGGGTAATTAGTCGCAAGCGACACCGCCGCAGGCGGAGCATTTTGCCAAG
>CALASU010000159.1 GCA_937888765.1 uncultured Clostridia bacterium
TCGGTGTTCTTAAGGAGGCAGAACTTGAGCGCCCTGTCGCAGAACTTCTCGTCAGAAAGCATTCCATACTCGATGAAAAGCTTCAGGTTGTCCCATTTCTGCAGAGGAATCAGTCGTTGTGACGCAATGCCAATATGACAGACACGTTCCTTTTTCTGCACGTTCAGCTTTTCCACAATTGTCCCCTGAAAGGTCTGCTGTGTATCCTCGGAAAGAGAAATTTTTTGAAAAACATTATCAAAACTTTGTGCGGTCATAGACTCCCGCCTTTCTTTTGGTATACTCAAATGCGTTCGATTTCTTCCATCAGTGCCGCTACCAGCTCTGTTTCGGAAACCTTACGAATCACTTCGCCCTTTTTGAATACCAGCCCAACGCCTTTGCCGCCTGCAATACCCAGATCGGCTTCTCTGGCTTCCCCGGGGCCGTTTACCACGCAGCCCATTACGGCTACCTTAATATCTTTATCAATGGATTTACATTTTTCTTCTACTTCATTCGCAATGGAAATCAGATCAATTTCTGTTCTGCCGCAGGTAGGACAGGATACAAATGTAATCCCGAATTTTCTAAGACCCAGACTTTTCAGAATTTCCTTTGCCGCCTTGATTTCTTCTACAGGATCGCCTGTCAGAGAAACACGGATGGTATCGCCGATACCCATTGCAAGAATTGTACCGATACCGACAGCAGATTTGATTGTACCTGCATAAGGTGTACCCGCTTCTGTAATCCCTACGTGAATGGGATATGGAATTGCCTCAGACAGCAGGCGGTATGCTTCAATGGAGAAAGGCACATCTGAAGCCTTAATGGATACTACAATATCATAAAATTCATATTTTTCCAGAATGCGCACATGCTTCAGCGCACTTTCTACCAGACCCTGCGGTGTCACGCCGCCGTATTTTTCCACCAGTTCCTTTTCCAGAGAACCGCTGTTTACACCAATACGAATGGGAATCTGTTTTTCCTTTGCCATTTCCACAACCTGACGGATACGGTCTTCTTCGCCGATATTGCCGGGATTGATACGTACTTTATCAATGCCCAGCTCCATCACTCTCAGCGCCAGACGATAATCAAAATGGATATCCGCAACCAGAGGAATATGAATCCGTTTTTTGATTTCTCCAATGGCATCCGCCGCCACCATATCGGGTACTGCCACACGCACCAGTTCACAGCCTGCTTCTTCTAGCTGTAAAATCTGCGCCACCGTTGCATCCACATCTCTTGTGTCCGTATTGCACATGGACTGAATGATCACAGGATGCTTCCCGCCGAGCACCAGATTACCAACCTTAACCTCTCTTGTTTCTTTTCTTACCATATCTTTCACCCTTTTCAGAAATTCAGAAAAACGCCTAAAATCAAAATTCATTTTAGACGTTTTTGCCACTATCTTATATTATATCATAAATTTCATAATGTCGCCAAACAATATATATACCATCAGCCCCATCAAAAACAGGAACCCAAGCCCCTGCAGGCGACCTTCCAGTTCTTCATCCATCGGCTTTCTGCGGATTATCTCGATCAGCAGGAAAAGAATTTTCCCGCCGTCCAGCCCGGGAATCGGAAACAGATTCAATACCCCCAGATTGGCACTCAGTACCGCACCAATGAACACAACATTCTGCACAGCCGCCAGAACGCTGTATTGCAGCCCTGCCTCATAGCTGTCCCCAACCATTTTATAAATGGCAATCGGGCCGCCGTATTCATCCTGTGATGCCGTAAAGGTAAAGACTCTTGCCAATCCTTCCGCTGTCATTTTCACATAATTGAGCATGGCATAATAGCTATAATGCGCTGTATCGCCAATTGTTGCCTTTTCAAAGCCTTCCGCAGGCTCTGCCAGAAGCCCCGTATAAATCATGGGAGAAAACCCAATCAGATAGCGGCCCTGTGCTTCATCCAGCTTCGGCTTCAGCTCATAGCGATACAGTAATCCATCCTTTCCAAGCACTTCCAGAAGGATCGGTTCGCCTGTATTTGCCTGTAACATATATTGCAGTTCATCATAAATATGGATGCGCTTTCCATCAATGCGCTGAATCACGTCGCCTGCCTGTAAGCCACATTCTTCTGCCGCAGACTGTGGAAGCACTTCCCGAATCTGAGGAGTTGCCAGATAAGAGGTACAGGTCAGACCAAAAATCATGATAAATGCGAGCAGGAAATTCATAAAAGGCCCTGCCGCCATGACTGCCAGACGAATACCAACAGGCTTATTAAAAAAGGATTTGTCTCCAATTTTGCCGTCCTCATTTTCACCTTCCATACGACAGAAGCCGCCCAAAGGCAATGCACGAATGCTGTACTCTGTTTCTCCTTTCTGACGGGAAAACAGCTTCGGCCCCATACCGATGGCAAATTCTTCTACGCAGATACCGCCTTTTTTCGCCACAATAAAATGTCCGAATTCATGTGCTACTACCAGTATACCGATCAATAAAATCGTAATCAATAACGAGGAAATGTTCCCCACCTCCAAATAGAGTGCTCTGCCTTATTTGAAAGAAACAGATTTCGCATATGCTCTCGCCCATGCATCCGCTTCCAGCAGATCCTCCAGTGTATATTCATATTTTACAGTATATGCATCCATTGTCCGTTCTATCAATGCGGGGATTTCTAAGAAAGAAATATCTCCTGCAAGGAAGCGGGCAACTGCAATTTCATTTGCCCCATTGAGAACCGCAGGCAGTGTGCCGCCCGTCTGCAAAGCACGATAGGCAAAGGACAGACAAGGGAAGGTTTCCATATCGGGCGTTTCAAATGTCAGATTGCTTCTTTTTGTAAAGTCCACTCTGGGGAAAGGATTTTTCACACGCTTGGGATAAGTCAGCGCATACTGAATGGGTACACGCATATCAGGTTCGCCAAGCTGTGCAACGATCGCCCCGTCTTCATATTCCACCGCAGAATGGATGATGCTCTGGGGATGGATCAGCACTTCAATCTGCTCTGTTTCTACGCCGAACAGCCATTTTGCTTCCATCACTTCCAGCCCCTTGTTCATCAGTGTAGCGGAATCAATCGTAATTTTCTTACCCATTGCCCAGTTTGGATGCTTCAGCGCATCCGCCGCAGTAATGTGCAGTAATTCCTCTCTCTTTTTGCCGCGGAAAGGACCGCCCGAAGCGGTCAGCAGAATTCTTTCGATTTTATTGCCTTCATTCCCCTGCAGGGACTGGAAAATCGCAGAATGTTCGCTGTCTACGGGATAAATGGCACTGTTATGCTTTTTCGCCAGATCCATTACCAGCTGTCCCGCAGAAACAAGTGTTTCCTTATTGGCAAGAGCAATATTTTTGCCCGCCCGGATTGCTTCAAATGTAGGCTTCAGCCCTACGTTACCAACAACGGAAGTCACAACCGTATCTACGCCGTCATAAGTTGCCGCTTCCACCAGACCATCCATACCGCTGACGATACGCACATTGGTATCTGCCAATCTGCCTTTCAGTGCTTCCGCATTTTTTTCATCCATGACTGCTACCAGCTCAGGCTGAAATTTTCTTGCCTGCTGTTCCAGCAGATCAATATTGTGGTTGCCTGTGATCGCCGCAACACGGATTTCTTCTAAATTTTCTACCACTTCCAATGTCTGTGTGCCAATGGAACCGGTAGAGCCTAAAATAGAAATCATTCTCATTTTCTATACACCTTCTTACTTCTGAATCAGGAATAACATAATATAGTATAATACAGGTGCTGTCATAATTACGCTGTCAAATCTGTCCAGCACGCCGCCGTGACCGGGCATCAGATTGCCATAGTCCTTAATGCCAACCTGTCGCTTAATGGAAGATGCCGCCAGGTCACCAATCTGAGAGAGAATAGAACCTGCAAAACCGATCAGACCGCACAGCAGCAGTACATTCACATTATCTATCGGATAGGTTTTATTGATCCATACGCCATACAGCAGACACAGTACAACAGAAGTAATCACGCCGCCTATCGAACCTTCAATCGTTTTCTTAGGGCTCAGTGCAGGGCAGAGTTTGTTTTTCCCAAGAAAATATCCTGTGAAATACGCACCCGTATCACAGCCAAAGGCAGAGATAAATGCCAGCCAGACCAGAAGTTTTCCATGATCGAATTCTCTTACCAGATACACATGAGAAAGCAGGAAGCAAGCATAGAAGAAGCCGAACAATGCTGCTGTAATTTCTGCATAATTTGTCTTTTTATAACAGAGCACACTGTAAACAAGCAGTGCAATGGTAAACAAGGATACAAACACACTGAATAAAGGTGCTGTATAAATGATCTTATCAATAAAAATCAGATAGATCAGCCCAAAAAGATATGCAATGATGTGTGTTCCTTTTACTTCCTTGGAAACAGCCTTATTGAATTCATACATACCAACAAGACCAAGAACAGCGATACCGATATGTGTCCACATACCGCCGCTGACAATAACAAAAATCAGCAAAGGTAACGCTACCAATGCGGAAAGAATTCTCGTTTTCATCTGCAGTCACCTCATTTCAGTCTGCCGCCAAAACGACGCTCTCTGTTCTGATAATAATAGATTGCCTTTTCAAGTTCTTTTTTATCAAAATCGGGCCAAAGCACTTCGGAGAAATAGAATTCGGAATACGCAATCTGCCACAGCAGGAAATTGCTGATACGCTCTTCCCCGCTGGTACGGATTACCAGTTCGGGATCGGGTGCACCTGCGGTATCCAGTGCATTGCTGATGCTGTCCTCTGTAATTGCTTCGGGAGCAAGTTTCCCTGCCGCTACAGCCTGTGCAATTTTAGCCACTGCACGGCGCAGTTCGTCTCTGCCGCCATAGTTCAGGGCAATATGTACTGTCAGCCCTGTTTTTTCTTTGGACAGCTCTTCGATTTCCAGAATATGCTCCTGAATATCCTTGTCCAGACGACGAATGTCGCCAATGACCTTCAGACGTACATCGTCTTTCAGGAATTTTTTAAAGTAGTTTTTCAGATATAGACGCAGCAGATCCATGATTGCACCGACTTCTTCTTCGGAGCGTTTCCAGTTTTCTGTAGAAAACGCATAGACTGTCAGATGCTCCAGTCCCAGTTCTCTTGCTGCTGTAATGATGTTTTCCAGTGCTTCCGCACCCGCTTTATGCCCTGCCTTTCTGGGCAGTGCACGTTTTGTTGCCCATCTGCCGTTGCCATCCATGATGATCGCGATATGCTTGGGCATTTTATCGGGATTCAGCTGATATTCGCCGGTTTCTTTTGCAAAAAACATAATTGTCCCCCTTGTAACAAAAACCCCTCTCCGAAAAGAGGGGTATCATTTCTAACACTATTATACTGTAAGGATGTCTTTGCTCTTGCTTTCGCATTTTGCGTCAACTTCAGCAACATATTTGTCTGTCAGCTTCTGTGTTTCTTCTTCCACGTCCTTCAGCTGATCTTCTGTAATTTCTTTTGCTTTTTCCATTTTTTTGAAATGGTCCATAGCGTCACGTCTGATGTTTCTCAGCGCAACTTTTGCCTGTTCTGCTTTTTTCTTAACGTCTTTTGTCAGTTCTTTACGTCTTTCTTCTGTCAGTTCCGGGAATACCAGACGGATTACTTTACCATCGTTGTTGGGGTTGATACCCAGTTCAGACATATTGATTGCTTTTTCAATTGCTTTCAGCAGGGAAGAATCCCAAGGCTGAATCTGCAGCAGACGAGGTTCGGGAACTGTGATGTTACCAACCTGATTCAAAGGTGTGGGTGTGCCATAGTATTCCACCATGATCTTGTCCAGCACATGAGGGTTTGCACGACCTGCACGGATTGTGCCGTATTCGCTTTCCAGTGCTGTGATTGTTTTTTTCATTTTTTCTTCATAAGGTTTTGTCATTTCAGATGCCATTATTCGTTCCTCCTAAAATAAAAGACTAATAATAAAACACTTAAACAGTTACAATAGTACCGATTTTTTCTCCGCTGGCCGCACGGATAATGCTGTTTTCTTCATTCAGACCAAAGATGATAACAGGGATTTTGCGTTCAAAGCAAAGATTTGCTGCCGCCATATCAATGACTTTCAGATTGTTCTTCACGATGTCTTCCGCTTTGATGATATCAATTTTCTTTGCTTCCGGATTGATTGCAGGGTCATCATCATATACCCCGTCAATGCTCTTTGCGAAGAACAGACCATCTACATCCAGTTCTGCACCTCTCAAAGCTGTGATGGTGTCTGTAGAGAAGAAAGGATGTCCCATACCTGCGGCAAAGATCACGACTTCGCCTCTTTCCAGATGTGCGATGGCACTTTCTTTGGAGAACATTTCTGTCATCGTACCGATCATAATGGGTGTCTGCACAAATGCTTTGATACCATTCTGACGGAATGCATCTGCCACATAGATTGCATTCATTACAGTTGCCAGCATACCGATCTGGTCTGCTTTTGTACGGTCCATTTTAGAATCCGCACTTCTGCCTCTCCAGAAGTTACCGCCGCCAATTACCAGAGATACCTGAGTCCCTTTTGCCATTACGGATTTGATCTGCTCGATCAGTCCCCAGATCACTGTATCATCAAAAGTTACGCCGTCTTTGTCACCCGCAAGCGCTTCGCCGCTCAGCTTCAGTACAATTCTCTTATACATGTTTTCACAGCCTCCTTACTCTTATGTAACATAAATACACATTCTTTCCAATTATAGCATAAGCCGTATTACTTTTCAAGTATTTGCAATGCTCTGCGAGATACCTGTATGTCTTCTGAACAGAGATCATTTATTCCTGAATATCGCATGAATTCTGTCTGCAATCGCCTGTTCCCGGAATCTGACGGCATCATATTTTGTCAGCATGGGATACGGTCTTAAATACTGTTTGTATTTACGCACCATCGCCAGTGTCTCCTTAGATGCCGGTTCTCCTTCTCCGCCCTCACGATGCCAGTATAATTGATTATCCTGAAGAAACATCGGATACTGTGCACAATCCCCATAGGCAAGGATAAACAGCTGCATCTCCGGAATTCCCAGACGCTCAGAAAGCGTATCAGAAACATGCTGAATCAGAAATTCTCTGTAATTCATCATTTCCAGAAACGTACCTGTCGGCACTTTAGAGAGTGCTGTAGGTGATTTCAGCAGAAACAGATCCCCCTTATTGATAATATAATGCAGATCATTGAATTTAAAAGGAATCTCCTCTTCCACACCCAATAAACCCGCAATGGTAAACGGACGTTCAAATGTCATTGTATTTTCATCGGCCTGTCCAGGCCGCAGATTCTGCATGATTGGATAGTCTTTATTCATCATTGCTCCCCCTTTTTAAGCATTCTATCTTTATTATCGAATCACGAAACAAAAAAATAATACTTTCCTTATATTTTTTGTTTAGTATAGCGAAATAGAGAATATCATGGTACAATTAAAACAGTATGCCTGTTATTTTAATGGGAAAAAGAAAGGGAATAAATTATGATTGTAGGAATTGACCTTGGTACAACAACATCTGAAATTGCATATATCAAAAACGGAAAACCCGAATTGATTGCACAATATCAATCCGGCATCATTCCCTCTGTCGTAGGATTGAATAAAAAAATGGATCTGGTGGTAGGACAGGAAGCAAAAAATCAGCTTGTAGTCGCAAGAGACCGTACTGCCGCTCATGTAAAGCGAAAAATAGGAACAAATGAATCCATACTGCTCGCGGGCAAAAAATTCTCTCCGGTTGAACTTTCTACCTTTATTTTACGGGAACTGAAAAAAATGGGCGAAGAATTTTTAAAAGAACCCATCACAGAAGCAGTGATTACCGTACCCGCTAACTTTAATGATGCCCAAAGACAGGCAACCAAGGAAGCAGGCGAAAAAGCAGGTTTGATCGTACGCAGAATTATCAATGAACCCACAGCAGCAGCTTTGGCATTCGGGATCGGACACATGGAAACCGAAGGAAAAATTCTGGTATATGATCTTGGCGGCGGTACTTTTGATGTGACCGTACTGGAAATGCTGGAAGGCTCTCTGGATGTACTGGCAAGCCGCGGAATCAATCAGCTGGGAGGCATGAATTTTGATGCTGTTTTAGTGGAAAAAATCATACGCTCCTTTCAGCATCAGCATAATATTGATCTTACAAGCAATCTTCGGGCAATGGCAAGAATCATTCACGAAGCAGAACAGGCAAAAATCAGACTCTCTTCCTCGGATGAAGTCATTGTGCAGCTTCCCTATATTGCCCAGAAAGAAAATCAGCCCCTTAGCTTTGAAATGAAAATTACCCGCACAGACTATGAAAATTTAATCCGTTCTTATCTGCGTGAAACAATGGATACCGTAAATGATGCGCTGAAAGCGGCAAATCTGACAGAAAAAGAGATTGATCTGGTCATTGCCGTCGGTGGTTCCAGCCGTATTCCTCTTGTACGGGAAATGCTTCAGAAAAAATTCGGGAATAAACTTCGGGATGAAGTCCACCCCGAAGCAGCTGTTGCATTGGGTGCGGCAGTACAGGCAGGCATTGAGGCAAAGAGTTTTCAGGAGAAAGAAAGAATCGCTATTTTTGACATCTGTAATCATACACTTGGTACAGATATATTCAATACCCGTACCAGAAAACTGGATTACAGCCGTCTGATTTTAAGGGATACGCACCTTCCCTTTGCCGCAACAAGAAGATATTGTACCATTGCCGATAATCAGGACCGCATTACGGTAGAGATCTATCAGGGGGAATCTGATGATGTTGATAATAATGTTAAGATTGGCAGTCTGACGGTCGATGAAATTCCCGAAAATGCAGCAGGAAAAGAAAATATTGATATTACCTTCCGCTACAATGTGAATGGAATTTTAGAAGTAGATGTCATCATTGTCAGCACAGGCAAAACCGCTTCTGCCAGAATTGATATGTATGAGTATGATGCACCAAAAGAAAGCTCTGTATTCTCAGAAGAAAACCTGCCGCAGCCACAGTATTCTCTTTCCGCAGAGCTTCGTACCACAATGGTACTTTATGAAAAGCGAAAAGACAATCTGCCAAAAGGATCTCAGCTTCTGGCAGAAGCCATGATGTCACAGCTCAAAGAAGCCATCAATGCAGGAAATGCCAAAAGAGCAGAAGAAATTGACAGAGGTCTGACAGATTTACTGTTTGCTTTTAAAACGGAGGGATGCCTGTGAATTTGAATTACTATGAATTACTGGGCGTTCTGCCCAACGCAGATACAGATGAGATCAAACGTGCCTATGCCAAAAAGCGGCGTGAAGAAACCGAAGACAAGGCACTCAATATAGAATATAATCTTGCTTATGACACCCTCTGCAATGAAGAAAAAAGAAAAAGCTATGATGTAAAACTGAGATACGGTCAAAAATGCAGAGAAATGGAGCAAAAGATTGCCTCCAGTACCAATCGGACAGAGCGTATTCTCCGCTTGCGGGAAGCAAAAACACTCTATCAGGAAATCCTGCAGATGGACAGAAAAAACATGGACGCATTAGAAAAGGCATGCCGTCTGGGAATTTTTTTCGGCGAATATGATGAAACATTACCTCTGGTAGAAGATTTATATGTAGAGGCTTCTGACTGCAAAGAGGCTGAAACAAAAGTGCGTGTTTTACAATTTCTGGCAGAAACCTATCATAAATACAATGACAAAAACCGTATGCGGCAATGCTACGAACAGATTTATGAAACAGACGTTTCCTATGTGGATGATGTCATTGCACTGCTGCGAATCTATGCGGATGAACAGCAGCGCTTTCAGTTTGCAATGGACATGCTGATTCGCTGCATGAAAGAAAGCCAGACAAATGCCATTCGGATTCGCTATCTTTGCGAAACCCTGCGACTGATCCGTATGAAGGATCCAATCGCTTTTGTTAAGCTTGAAAATTCGATCTATACGGAACTGGAATCCCTCCATTCCGAGAATCTGGATGAGCATATCGCCAATGCCTCCAGTATTTTGCTCGGTATGGAAGATTGCGTGCAAAGAAAGGATTTTGAGTGTTTCAGAAAGTTAAGCGGTGTTTATGACGGCTATCAGATTCAGGATGAAGACTGCCAGCAGGCAGTCACCATTCTGAAGCAGATCGCAGCGGCATGGCATGCCGGTAAGGTACACCCTACTGTAGAAATGTATCTGACGCAAAATCATACAAAGGACAGCAGCGAAGTCTTCGGTATGTCCTTATTAAAAGATTTTGCAGATATTGAAGAAAGCCTGTTCTATCTCAAGCATTATGCACCCCTTTTCTGGGAATCGGGGGATCTGCAAAAGCTGGAACAGTTTATTGAACGTAAAAAAGAGCTTTGGCAGCAATACAGAGCCTTTTATCGTGAAATCACTGTCAGCGAAATGATTAAAAAAATACTGCGGCTTCTGCTTCTGGAAGAAATCCACAGCAATCACGAGCGAAAAACAGATATTAAAATAGCAGTAGAACAGTTTTTCAAAGAAGAAAACAAAACCATTGCCCGCCACAGCGTATTAAAAATGGAAGAAATTTACCCGCTTTGTTATAACCTTGTAGTAGCAACTGCATTTGAAGGATATGACTGGAAAAAAATTCTCGGTACACAGTGGAAGCCCCCTGTCATTGAAGAAGAAGAGGAAGAACCTCAGAAACAAGGCTTTTTCGCTTTCCTGTCTGAGCGTACAGAACGTATGAAGAGCTGGATTCGGAACAAACTGAAACGAAAACAGCCAAAAGCCTCTTCTCAGTCAGACTACTTAAATGATCCCTCTTCAGAGGAATAAACACAGAATCAGACATAACAAAAAGCCACCGGCCTCACGAAACCAGATTCCCGCCTGTCAGACAGTATATAATCTGACAAGCGGGGTTTTTATGCGCAAAGAAAAGCAAAAAAGAGTTCAAAATAGTCAAACTATTTTGAACTCTTTTTATTTACTTCATTAGAATGAAACGCTGCCGCTTCTGATTAGTTCATTGCTTTTGCAACTTCATCAGCGAAGTTTTCTTCTTTCTTTTCCATACCTTCGCCTGTTTCGAAACGAACGTATCTTGTGATTTCGATGGGAGCACCAACTTCTTTCGCTACGGAGTCGATGTATTTTTTCACTGTCAGATCGCCGTCTTTTACATAAGGCTGTTCAACCAGACAGAATTCTTTCATTTCTTTTTTCAGTCTGCCTTCGATCATTTTTGCAATGATGTTTTCGGGTTTGCTTGCGTTTTTGGGATCGTTCATAGCCTGTGCTGTCAGGATTTCTGTTTCTTTTGCGATGAAGTCAGCGGGAACGTCTTTTTCGGAGATGAATTTAGGGTTCAGAGCTGCGATCTGCATAGCGATGTTTTTGCCCAGTTCAACCAGAGCTTCTGCTTCGTTTTCGCAAGCCAGTTCGATCAGAACGCCGATTCTGCCGCCGCCGTGGATGTAGGAAACCAGTTTACCAGACTGTGCTTTTTCATATTTTTCAAAACGTCTGATGTTCAGGTTTTCGCCGATTACAGCTACCTGCTGAGACAGAGCTTCTCTTACTGTGAACTGTTCGTCCAGAGCCCATTTTTCTTCAAAGAATGCATCCATGTCTGCTGCTGTTGTTTCGGAAGCCTGTTTTGCAACTGCTGCAACGTAATCTCTGAATACCTGATTTTTTGCAACGAAGTCTGTTTCGGAGTTAACTTCTACGATTGCACCAACTTTGTTATCTTCGCTCAGGAATACTTCAACCATACCTTCGGAAGCAATTCTGCCTGCTTTTTTAGCGGAAGCTGCCAGACCTTTTTCTCTCAGAATTTCAACAGCTTTTTCCATATTGCCGTCTGCTTCTGTCAGAGCTTTTTTGCAGTCCATCATGCCTGCGCCTGTCATTTCTCTCAGTTCTTTTACCATTGCTGCTGTAATAGCCATGTTCATTTCCTCCTGTTTATCTTAAATCAGTTAGTATAATAAAAGAGCTTCAGCCCGTTCAGGCTGAAGCTCGGGCAAATGCCTTTTTAAAATTATTCAGCTTCTACTGTTTCAGCTACTTCCTGTTCGCCCTGTTTGGATTCCAGAACTGCATCT
>CALASU010000160.1 GCA_937888765.1 uncultured Clostridia bacterium
GCCCCCAATACCCCCAGCAGGAGCTCAGCCCCTGCACCCGATACCGCAGCCGCATATACATGCGGCTGCAAATGGGGATCAAGGGGAATCATTCCCCTTGCAGGGAGCTTGAGGGACAGCGTCCCTCAAAAATAGAAAAAGAACAGGAGGATTTTCGTGAAACAGTCTTTCTTTACCATTGTGAGCAATGAAAAACTGACTGACAGCGTGTGCAAAATGGTTCTGGCTGGTGATACTTCCGCCATTACCGCTTCCGGTCAGTTCGTAAATATCAAATTAAACGGCTTTTTCCTGCGCCGCCCCATTTCCGTATGCGATTACGATGCGGAAACACTGACAATCCTGTATAAGGTAATCGGCAAAGGCACAGAAGCCATGAGCAAAATGAAACCCAATCATAAACTGGATATCCTGACAGGTCTGGGCAACGGCTATGATACTTCCGTAAGCGGCGACAAGCCCCTTCTCATTGGCGGCGGCGTTGGTGTGCCCCCCATGTATCGTCTGGCAAAAAACCTGCTGGCAGAAGGCAAAAAGCCCGTTGTGATCCTCGGCTTCAACACAGCCGCAGAGGTATTCTATAAAGAAGAATTTGAAGCACTGGGCGCAGAAGTACACGTAGCCACAGCAGACGGCTCTGTCGGTACAAAAGGCTTCGTAACAGATGTTGTGAAAACAATCCCCGACTATACATATTTCTACACATGCGGTCCCGAACCTATGCTCAAAGCCCTGTCCGAAGTAACTGCAACAAGCGGTCAGCTCAGCTTTGAAGAACGTATGGGCTGCGGCTTCGGTGCTTGTATGGGCTGCTCCTGTCAGACAAAATACGGCAATAAACGCATCTGCAAAGATGGTCCTGTACTGGTGAAGGAGGAAATCATATGGTAAATACAAAAGTGACCCTCAGCGGCATCACACTGGATAACCCCGTTATCCCCGCCAGCGGTACCTTCGGCTATGGCTATGAATTTGCCGAATTATACGATATCAATATTCTGGGTACCTTTTCTTTCAAAGGGACAACAAAAGACCCCCGCTTCGGCAATCCCCTGCCCCGTATCGCAGAATGCCCTGCGGGTATGATCAACTCTGTAGGTCTGCAGAATCCCGGCGTAGATAAGGTTATTTCCGAAGAACTGCCGAAACTGGCAAAGGTTTTCCATAAACCCGTTATCGCAAACGTAAGCGGCTTCTCCATCGAAGAATACGCTCACACATGCGCCCTGCTCGATAAAGAGCCTCAGGTTGGTATTCTGGAAGTAAATATCTCCTGCCCTAACGTACATCACGGCGGCATGAGCTTCGGTACAGATCCCGAAGCAGCGGCAGCCGTTACAAGAGCTGTAAAAGCCGTAACAACAAAACCTGTTTACATCAAACTGACACCCAATGTAACAGACATTGTTGCCATCGCAAAAGCCTGTGAAGAAGCAGGTGCGGACGGTATCGCGCTCATCAACACCATGATGGGTATGCGTATCGACCTGAAAACAAAGAAACCCGTTATCGCAAACAAAATGGGCGGTTTCTCCGGCAGTGCAATCTTCCCTGTAGCGGTTCGCATGGTATATCAGGTAGCAGAAGCCGTAAATATCCCCGTAATCGGTATGGGCGGCGTTTCCTCTGCAGAAGATGTCATCGAAATGATGCTGGCAGGTGCTACAGCAGTAGAAATCGGTGCAGCGAATCTGGTAAATCCTTATATCTGTAAGGAAATCATCGAAGATCTGCCCCGTGTAATGGAAAAATACAATATCAAAGACTTAAACGACATCATTGGAGGTGCCCGCAAATGAACAAAGACGTAATCATCGCCTGCGATTTTAACAGCAAGGCTGACCTGATGGCATTTTTGGACAACTTTAAAGACGAAGAAAGAAAGCCTTTCCTGAAAGTAGGTATGGAACTGTACTATGCAGAAGGCCCTGCTATCGTAAAGGAAATCAAGGAAAGAGGTCACAAAATCTTCCTCGATCTGAAACTGCACGACATCCCCAACACAGTAAAAAAAGCAATGTCTGTACTGTCCAATCTGGATGTTGACATCACAAACCTGCACGCAGCAGGCACAAACGCTATGATGGAAGCAGCACTGGAAGGTCTGACAAGACCCGACGGTACACGTCCCCTGCTAATTGCAGTCACACAGCTGACATCCACAAGCGAAGAACGCATGAAAGAAGACCTTCTGATTGACCAGCCTCTGGACAAAGTGGTTATGCACTATGCAAAAAATGCACAGGTTTCCGGTCTGGACGGTGTTGTATGCTCCCCTCTGGAAGCAGGCAAGGTAAAAGGCGTTTGCGGCGAAAAATTCCTGACAATCACACCCGGCGTACGTTTTGCTGACGGCGAAGTAGGCGATCAGGTGCGTGTCACAACACCCGCAAAAGCAAGAGAACTGGGCTCTGACTATATCGTAGTCGGCAGACCCATCACACAGGCAGCAGACCCCGTTGCCGCATACAGAAGATGCGTTTCCGAATTTTTAGGTTAAGATTTATAGGAGGATATGACTATGAAATTTAAAGAACAGATCGCAAAAGACCTGCTGTCCATCGGTGCAGTATTCCTGCGTCCCGAAGAACCCTTCACATGGGCAAGCGGCATCAAAAGC
>CALASU010000161.1 GCA_937888765.1 uncultured Clostridia bacterium
AAGTATACAGATAAGAAAAATCTGTTATTTTGCCTTTGGGAACAGTGCATCGCGTACTACACAAACAATAATCTATTATCTCAACCAATGCACTTTTTCCAGTCTTTGATTCCCCAGTTACAATATTAGTGCCTTCCTTCAAAGGAACTATTCTTTTTTCACCATTTTTGTCAAAAATAATACTTGCTTTTAGAAAATGTTTCATGAAACTTTACCTCCTGATCTCACTGTTTATACATAGAAATCAATTCTGCCTGTATTGTAACAGACAACAAATCTACAAATCACATCATAGAAAAGGATGACATAAATGCCATCCCTTCTGTTTCAAGAAATTATTTTGTGATCTGTCGCTCCAAGCATTCTCCACAATGCGGACAATGCTTTATATTACGGTATGCATTTCGAGTGTCAATGGTCTTCTGACAGTGTGGGCATTTATACTGAAATGCAAAATAAACTGCAATGATCAATAAGATGATTGCACCAATCTTTTCTTGAAAACACGCCAAATAGATCGCCGCTGATACACAAAACCCGTATGCTATTTTTCTGCATTTTTCAGAAGTTTCAAAGTCCTTTATTTTCATACCCCTACCACCTGAAAATGATCGAGTACATTCTTTTATTTCTTATCACTGGATATCAATAAACCCGCTGTTCCCTCTATCTGTTTAAGAAATGCTTCTCTTTCATATGCATACATTGGTTCATAGTCTTCTATTGTCTTTATGGTATCCAGCCAGCTGATCTCCGTTTCTGCCATCCAGCACAGTAGTTTTTGATGTCTATATTCTGCTTCTTCTTTTGAACCTGCATTATATTTCCAATCCATATAATCTATACCATATTTTTCGCAGTATTCCTTTTCTGCCTGAAATGTTAAAGCGGAACTTATTACCATATGTTCATGGTGTGTGATCACATCTGCTCTATCCAATTCATTGAGAATTGCTTTTTTATGTATATACGTATTTCCATTGATCCGTTTTAAAATAGCCGCAACTTTTTCTTCATCCGACATTTTGTCATAGCCCATTGCCTGATAATATAAATTTCCAGTTGTCCAGACACTTCTCTTCGGAAATTTTTCTTTCAAAATACTGTATCTATCTTCATCAATTTTATTATAGATTTCCTTATTGGTATAAAATATGATATCTGTAAATCCAAATTCCGCTTCATATGCATCATAAATTGCCCGATAAACCTCCGGGTCGCTTTTTCCCGAAAAATCCATTTCCACAATTTTCTGATGTACGCTCTCCAAACGCTGCTCCAACGGTTTCTGTGTGATCGTAACGCTGTCCCTGTTTACGATTGCCGCCGCCTTTTTCGATTCCATTATCTCTGCAAACGATGCATGTACCGCAGAACTGCATTGCAGCGATGACCGAACAGGACGCCCATAACTATTTACTCCAATCCGAATGTCCATTCAAAATTCCTCCTTTTTCATCAATATTATACAGCAACGGATCAGTTAGCTTATTTCCGTAACACAAACCATCTTTTCGCGTATTCTCTCTATGAATCGCTATAAGCACCATTGTCCCTATTGCTAAAAGATAGTTTAATCTCGCGCATTCACGTTTTTTTGCCGAAGCCAATGCAGCAATATTCAAAGTAACCGTAATGAAGATCAGTACAACCGCTGCAAACAATACCACTTGAATCGTATCCCCAATAGCCGCATAATCATCAGAACATGCTCTGTTATGTACTTCACACAATTGAAGTGCAAGAGAAACGATACAGCAGAAAAAACTGCCCGTCGTTTTCTTATATGCGTTAATCGCTTTAGAAGCTTTGATTGCAGAAATGGCAAGAATCCAGGAAATAATACCAAAAGCAATACTGCCAATACCCAGAAATGTTGAAACCTGTATATATGTCATAAAATCACCCGTCTTTCTCCTTATGCTATCAACTATTTACTGAAATTGCTCATTTTCATAGAAAAAAGCCAGTCCGCTGTCATTTTTATTCAGTTCAGGTATCTCAATATCAGGAAACTTGCTTTCCTCTGATAATCCAGCATTCCCATTCTTCTCAAACCACATTTTCAGTGATTGGATATTGCCATAAAAATATGGCAGATCCTCGTGATGCGGAAAATACTTTATCAGCATTCCATGAAAGAAATACTCCAGCTCCATCCGTGATCGGAGATCCGCATGATACCAGTTGTCATTCACAACTACAAAATTCGCAAACAGAGATATCCGTATTTCTTTTCCATCCTTACATATAACATCAAATCCTTGAAATGCAGCTCCCACAGGTGTTTCCAACGGCATTGGCTTTGATACGCGTTCAAAATCCTTTATTTGATTCAGTACCTGCAGGCATTTTTCTATATCTTCCTCTCGCAATGCTGTCCCTGTTACACCTTCAAACGGCATATATCCATAATGATAAAATTCTATAGACTGCACATGGTCAGCCTTTAAAAGCGGATACGGTCTTTTAGAATATAAAAATGTAGCGGAAACAACTAAGAAAACAATCAGCAGCACTATCGCTGCTCTTTTCTGTTTCAAAATAATGACTCCCCTCCATTTATCAATCTACATCAAAACGCAATATCCATCTTCCTTTGAGAAATACTGTACATAAGCAGATGCCCAGACTGAAAAAATCATATGCCGTAAAAGAATACCGCAATCCAAACAGTGTATGTGCAATGTCTATCATGGTCATATGAATTTCATCCACAGCATTCAGATTAACAAAACACCATACGATCAATAGAAAGAGCATAACAGCAATTCTAGCATATTTCTTTCTCTGCACTTCATCTTTTATAAGAATGCTTTTATACCTTCTGCGCAAATAGAAGCCTATGAAAAAGCTAAGAACAATCTGTATGCCGCCCAAAATAAGCCCAATTATGATAAAATCTTCATCACTGAATACCGAAGCCACTGTATTAAAAATAAGAGCCGTGAAGCAGGTATTCCATAAAATTTGCAGCATAAGACATCTGATAAACAGAGCTTTACAGTCTTTTTCTTTTACACTTGCCATATTGTCTACCCCCTCTTTGGCGCATTCTCCTGTGGAATCCATACTCTTGTTTTTCGATATACAATTAGCAGAACGATGTAATAACCCAAAAGTAAATAGGCTTTTGTCAGTCCGCCATGCATCGGAAGAATCCGCCACATCACGTCTACTTGAATCCCGATGAACAGAAGTAGCCAACAGAAGGCAATCACAACACAATAGATCAGCCCAATGCACAGCCCGATCATAGGAATTTTAGAAGTTTCCTTCGGTTTGGATAAAAAATAGACTGCCAATGCTGCCAGAAGGATACCTATACTAAAATCCAATATCATACTACCCGTATAAGCTGCTACTGCGCTATATGTTCTTCTTCTGTATTCATCTATAATCCTGCTGCTATAATCGATTCCATATATTACCATACAAGGCATGATTGCCGCATAAATGCCCCAGAAGACTTCTTTTTTTCGTGTCATATACTTCACCCCTGATCTATAGTTCCATCGGAAAGGTTTCCTTTATTTTATCGGATGCTTGATAATGCCCCATTCCATATCTGTTTTCCCATTTTCCAGCATAAATTCATTGGCAACCACAGCATAGCCATCTTTAAACGGCTCTGCATTATCAAATGTATCTGAAAGCATCTGTTTCTCCTGTTCACTTACATAAAACATCTTATTTGCTTCCATATCACGGATTGCCGCCAAGCCCTGAGAAAGATTGTGCCTGATCCGTGCTGTCTGCGTCGGAATCTCTCCGGCTTTATCGAAATACCTTCCGCCGGTCGCATCATCACCGATTCCCCAACCGGAAAACGGCGGCAGGAAAACGATTTTTTTTCATCTTTTTAACCCCTCATTTCTTATTTTTCTAAGCGTTAATTGTAAAATGAAGTTGAACAACTGAAAAAAGAATGATCCATAGGATCTC
>CALASU010000162.1 GCA_937888765.1 uncultured Clostridia bacterium
GTTCTTTGGAAGGTTTGGAAACCTTTCACCAAGAAAAGAAAGGTTTCCAATTTTTAACCTCTCCTCGAAAAATAAAAAGGTATCTCAAAAAATCGAGATACCTTTTATTTTTATAAAAATTATTTCCAGAATTCAAATTCCAGATCATAAATACGAACAGTGTCGCCTTCCTGGATACCTTTTTCTTCCAGTGCTTCAATGATACCTTTTTCTTTCAGATATCTCTGGAAGAATGCGAAGCCTTTTTCTGTGTCGATATTTGTATAACCGATCATCTTTTCTACGCCTACGCCGCTTACTACGAAGTAGCCTTCCATTTCTTCTGTAATGGTATAAGGTTCACGGTCAACTGCCACTTCATCGTATTCTTCATATTCTTCTTCAAAGATAATATCATCGGGATATTCTCTCAGAATCTTGCCTACTTCTGTCAGCAGTTCATCCAGACCTTTGTTTGTTGCCGCAGAGATAGGGAATACTTTGTAGCCCTGTTTTTCGTATACTTCTTTCAGGCGTTCCACATTTTCTTCAGAACCGGGGATATCTGTTTTATTTGCCGCAATTACCTGAGGACGTTTCATCAGATCTGCTTTATATTCCGCCAGTTCTTTATTGATTTTTTCCACGCTTTCCACAGGGTCGTCACCTTCTACACCCGCGGCATCTACCACATGGATAAATACCTTTGTACGTTCTACATGACGCAGGAATTCATGGCCCAGACCAACACCTTCGCTTGCGCCCTCTACCAGACCGGGGATATCCGCCAGAACGAATTTATCACCGAATCTGCCTTCTACTACGCCCAGATTGGGGGACAGTGTTGTGAAGTGGTAGTTTGCGATTTTAGGGTTTGCATTTGTTACCATGGACAGCAGGGTGGATTTGCCTACGTTAGGGAAACCGATCAGACCAACGTCAGCGATCAGCTTCAATTCCAGAATCACGTCGTATTCCTTTGCTGTTCTGCCGGGCTCTGCATAACGGGGAGCCTGTCTTGTGGGTGTTGCAAAGTGCTGGTTGCCTTTGCCGCCTTTACCGCCGTAAATCAGGATTTTTTCTTCGCCGTGGCGAGTGATATCCGCCATAACCTTGCCGCTTTCTGCTTCACGGATAACCGTACCAACAGGTACTTTGATGATGACATCTTCGCCATCTGCACCGAAGCAGTTACGTTTGCCGCCGGGTTCGCCGTTTGTTGCGGCGAATTTTCTTTTATAACGGAAGTCCATCAGTGTATTCATGCCGCTTTCGCCAACGAAAACAACATTACCGCCCTTACCGCCGTCGCCGCCGTCGGGACCGCCGTGTGTGATATATTTTGCTCTGAAGAAGGAAACCTTACCGTCGCCGCCGTTTCCGCCTTTTACATGGATCTTGACTCTATCTACAAACATGTGGGATTCTCCTTTCCTGTGAGACTCCGTCCCACACCCTGCGAGGGGTATCATCCCCCACGCCCCGATACTGCACAAAATGTAATTTTGTGCAAAAGTGGAACGGTCTTTTTTAACAATACTTACTCTTTCGCTTCTTAAAAAGAAAACTTCACAGCTTTATAACCAGAAGGCTGTAAACCTGTCAAGCCTTCTTCTTTTTTACTACGAAAAAGGCTTCAAATGGTATCATTTGAAGCCTTCGCATTTCTTATTCAGCGATTTCAACAGGGTATACGGAAACCTGTTTTTTATCTCTGCCTTTTCTTTCATATTTTACGCGACCGTCAACCAGAGCGAACAGTGTATCGTTGCCGCCTCTGCCAACATTCACACCGGGATGGATTTTTGTGCCTCTCTGTGTGTATAAAATGTTACCAGCCAGAACATACTGACCGTCAGCACGTTTTGCACCCAGTCTCTTAGCGTTAGAGTCACGACCGTTCTTTGTGGAACCTGCACCTTTATGGTGAGCGAAGAACTGAAGGTTCAATCTGAACATGCCTCACACCTCCTCATATATCAAAGTGAGATATTTCTTATATTCTAATTCTATTCCTGACAGCCCCAGAACCAATGCTTCCAGAAGAAGCTGTGTATCATGGTCTGTCATACCCTCAACGGGGATCAAGAGTTTGAGATACCCGCCGCGTTTTTCATCCGCCTCACATTTAAAGGGGATTTCGGTAAATTTCTCCAATGCGTTGATGGTATTGAAAGAAAGTACCGTCACCGCGGAACAAACGATATCCTCGCCTGCTGCAGCATAGCCTGCATGACCGGAAATCTCAAATCCGCAGATTTTATTTTCTTTTCGATAAATCCTAGCTTTAATCATGCGATTAAATTACAGGGATTTGATCTGCAGTTTTGTGAAAGGCTGTCTGTGGCCTCTTTTCTTGTGGAAGCCTTTTTTGGATTTGTATTTGTAAACTACAACCTTTTTCGCTTTGCCGTCACCGATTACGGATGCTGTAACCGCTGCACCTTCCACGTAAGGAGCACCAACTTTAACATCGCCGTCTTTAGCCAGAACCAGAACTTTGTCGAATGTGTATTCGGAACCTGCTTCTACAGCCAGTTTTTCAACTGTGATGATATCGCCTTCTGCTACCTTATACTGCTTACCGCCAGTTTCAATAATTGCGTACATGTAAAACACCTCCTCATAAGTGTACTCGCCAAATGTGGTAATCAGAGCCTTTCTCTGATTTTACAGAACCTCTTTGTGCGGCTCAAACATACTCCGATATAATAGCATACAGTATTTTGTTTGTCAACCGTTTTCTTTCAAATTTTCGCCATTTTTTACGGAAAAATAGGCTTTTTTATCGCCCTTTTCCCGCAGTAATCCAAGCAGAAGCGAATGTCCTTCTCTGGTCATACACTTGCCGGATTCGGACTGAATTTCATATGCACGGCGCAGCAGTTCTTCTGCTTTTTCCTTCATGCCGGCTTCTGCAAAAATACGTCCTGCCCTGTCACATACTCTGCCATAGGCGATCGTTT
Organism: uncultured Clostridia bacterium; assembly: GCA_937888765.1. GTDB lineage: Bacteria > Bacillota > Clostridia > Lachnospirales > Anaerotignaceae > Anaerotignum_A. Next base: position 2,946 of record CALASU010000162.1, read on the forward strand.
CCGCTCCGTCCTTTGCTTCGATCTCCAGCACACGGTTCAGCAGGATTTCCGCATCCCGCTTATGTCCCAGCTTCGCATGGAAAGATGCTGTTCTCAGAAGGGTACGGGCATACTGTTTGGATTCACCCTCTTTTTTACGGATGGAAAGCGCAAGCGCACTGTAATACTCAACCGCTTTTTTATGATCTTCTGTACTGCCTTTTGCAGGCTTTTCTTCCTGTTTTGCGTCCCGTTTCAGTTTATGTACAAATTCTTCTATTTTATCCGCAAAATAGAAGCGTTTGCGTTTGCTGTACATTTCATCCTCGGGCAGACCACAGCGTTTCTGTTTTGCTTCCGCTTCCAGAAAATATGCTTCTGCCTTTTCTTCATTTCCTGCCAGCTTATAGCAGTTCGCAATCGCAAGCAGATTCTTCGCAGCAGAAAGCTGTTCTTCCGCAGTTTCTTCAAAATTCACATCATTCTTTTCTCTGTACAGGCGAATGGCATTGTCATAATCCTGCTTCTTGGTATACATACGGGCAAGCTGTTCCAGTGTGTACAGATACTGCGGATTGTCCTCATCCAGTGTTTCCTTCTGGATCGCCGCAACCTCTTCCAGTGTTTTGATGGCTTCCTCCAGTTCTCCTGCCGCTTCTAAAATCAATGCCATTTTTCCCACAGCCATTGCATAGCGGGGATGCTCTGCCCCAAAGCGTTTTTCTGTAATATCTGCCGCTTTCTTGCAGGCATCCACAGCTTTATCGAAATCGCCCTGCTGTCTGTAGATCTCCGCCAGAAGATGCAGTGTCCATACATACATGCCGCTTTCTTCATCACCACACAGTCTGCGGACTGCCAGTGCTTCCATCACATAGGTTTCCGCATCTGTAAAATTCTTCTGTGCCTCATAGCTTCTGCCGATTGCTGTCAGAGAATCTGCTACAGCGGGATTTTTCCCATCCTCTGATTTTTTACGAATGGCAAGTGCCTTTCTGTAGCAGTCAATGGCTTCTGTATACTGCTCCATGCGGTCATATACCGTACCAAGGCTCATCCAGCTTGCCGCAACCTGCATATCCTCTTCGCCCAGAAGTTTTTTCTTCTGCTCCAGAGCCTGCTGATTATACTGCAGGGCTTTGTCATACCGCTTCTGGCTGCAGTAATCCACACCGAGGTTATTCAGCGTTTCCGCATAGAAAACATGCTCCTTGCCAAGCATTTCCTCTACTCTCTGCAGCACTTCCATATGCAGCCCGATTGCTTTATCATACATTTCGCTTTTACAGCAGATCGCCGCCAGAGAATTCAGGCTATTGATAAAATCCAGATGGTTTTCATCCATCAGCTTTCTGCGGATATCCACAGCTTTTTCACAATATTCCACAGCCTGCTTCAGAAGCCCTGCCTTTTCACAGACCGCCGCTAAGGTCAGTGTACCGATGATATAGTAAATGCTTTCTGTTCCCTGCGCTTTTTCAATCAGATCCAGAGAAACTTCATAATAATAAATCGCTTTTTTATAATTGCCCTTCCAGTCATACACACGTCCCAACGCACCGTGTATGTCGGCTAAATCCATAGGATCATTTTCTTCGCATTTTCTGGCTGTTTTTAACGCCTTATCAAGAGCTTCCAGAGCTTTGTCATACTCCTCCAGCAATTCATAGGTATTGCCGATATGATACAGACTGTGCACCACATCAGAATGCCCTTCGCCCAGTTTATTTTCTCGGATTTCCCGCACCTTTTCATGCAGTTCCAGAGCATCCTGCTGTTTACCTGTCTGGTTGTAAACAATTGCCAGATTGTTCAGGGTATCAGCATAGGAAAGGCTTTCCCCTCCATAATTCTTTTTCAGCTCTGCCGCTTGTTTATAATATTTCACTGCATTGTCATACAGATGCATTCGATCAAATACGCCCGCCAGATTATTCATATCTACAGCATATTCCATGCAGGCACAGTCATTATTTTCTTCATATTTTTTCAAAAGGTTTTTGCCGATGATCACGGCTTTCATATATTCAATGTTGTTGTAGGCTTCAAAAAATTCCTTACGCAATTTTCTGATCTCTCCGATATAAAACGCCATCAGCCTTCGCCTCCTTCCATAGTTTCCTGCATCTGCCGAAAGGCTTCCTGAATAATATCATAAGAATAGCCCTTTCGCAGTAAAAAATCATACAGCTGTTTTTTCTTCTTCAGATCGGGCGGCCATTGTCCGCGGCTCTTTTTCTCCAGCCAGCGAACGGCATCCGCCGCTTCATCAAATTCTGTTTCTGCCAGTATTTCTTCCACAATCGCAGAAGAAACGCCTCTCTGCTTCAGTTCTATGCCCAGAGCATAGCCGCTTTTTGGTTTCAGCCGCAGCTGCTCCCGTATATAGCGGCGGCAGTATTCCCTGTCATCGGCATAGCCGTATTTTTCCAGAAATGCAAGCACCTGCTCAATGATATCCTCGGCAAATTCCTTTTCCTCCAGCTTCCGCCGAATTTCCTTCACAGTTCGCATCTTATAGCCCAGAAAATGCAGAGCTGTATCCTGTGCTTTGATGTAGATCAGATTCTGACGGATAAAGTTTACCGTATCCTCGGCAGCTTCCTGCCCCTCTTTCAGCTTGAAATATAAAATATCCTGCATCGGCAGGGCAAAGGCATATTCGCCATCAATGAAAATATTATATTTGCTTTCGTCCCGCTTCTGCTGCGTAATCGCAGTCACAATCATACCTTTTCCCTCCTTTTATTTGCAGCATACGTTTCAGTATACTATATTTTTATGAAAAATACTATCTATTCCGTTATTATAAAAATTTTTCAAAAAAAGCATTCAGTGCCTTTCTGCCTTCTTCAAATCCCTCAGGGGCTTCGCTATGCCCCATCGCATGGATATATTCGTCAATACTATCTTTATATGTCACATGAATCGTCCAGCTGTTCCCGCTGCACATACACAGATCCAATTTACAGAAATCGTTCCATTCCTCGATTTTATTCGCACGGATGATGGTTTCCAGTTTCTCCAGATCTTCCTCTGTCATCTGACAGCGTTTTGCCTGCATGGTACCGTCAAATTTATCAATCCAAAGCCCCTGCTGTGGATTATAACGATACCATTCCATAAAGCCCTGTGTATCCCCATAGCGGAAAGAAAATGTTTCGATCTTCATATCTTTCTTCCTTTCTGATAAAAAAAGAAGCCGTCCGAGCAAATCGAACGGCTTTCAAGTGTTTTATTTTGCGTATTCTACGGCTCTGGTTTCTCGGATCAGATTGATCTTGATCTGACCGGGATATTCCAGTTCTTCCTCAATCTTCTTAGCGACTTCTCTCGCCAGAAGTGTCATACCCTCATCTGTTACGTCTTCGGGTACTACCACAATTCGCAGTTCACGGCCTGCCTGAATTGCGAAAGATTTTTCAACGCCTTTGAAGCTGTCTGCAATTTCTTCCAGCTTCTGCAGTCTCTTGATGTAGGATTCCAGTGTTTCACGTCTTGCACCGGGTCTTGCTGCAGAAATTGCATCTGCCGCCTGTACCAGTACTGCAATGATACTCTGAGGTTCTACATCGCCATGATGTGCTTCCACCGCATTGATGATCAGCTGATTTTCTTTATAACGCTTCAGCAGACCAACACCGATGCTGACATGAGAGCCTTCCATTTCATGGTCCACACTCTTGCCGATGTCATGGAGCAGACCGGCACGTTTTGCCTGATTTACGTCCACACCCAGCTCAGCCGCCATCAGACCTGCCAGATGAGCCACTTCGATAGAGTGTTTCAATACGTTCTGACCATAGCTGGTACGATATTTCAGTTTACCCAGCAGTTTCACCAGTTCGGGATGCAGACCGTTGACACCTGTGTCAAAGGTTGCCGCTTCGCCCTCATCTCTGATGATGGTTTCTACTTCTTTTCTTGCCTTCTCAACCATTTCTTCAATACGAGAAGGATGTACACGACCGTCCACGATCAGTTTTTCCAGTGCCAGTCTTGCGATTTCCCTGCGGACAGGGTCAAAACCGGACAGGATTACTGCTTCGGGTGTATCGTCGATAATCAGATCAATCCCTGTCAATGTTTCCAGCGCACGAATGTTTCTGCCTTCACGACCGATGATACGACCTTTCATTTCGTCGTTGGGCAGCTGTACAACAGATACTGTTGTTTCTGCCACATGGTCTACTGCACAACGCTGAATTGCATTGGCAACGATTTCTCTGGAGCGTCTGTCAGCTTCCATTTTCGCTCTGCTTTCCGTTTCCTTAATCAGCAGAGTTGCTTCATGCTTCACGTCGTTTTCTACCATAGCAAGAATGTAATTCTTTGCTTCTTCTGTAGTCAGACCGGAGATACGTTCCAGCTCCTGCAGCTGTTTTTCGCGCAGTGCTTTCGCTTCTTCCTTCTGTCGTTCCAGATCCTCCAGCTTTCTTGTCATCTGCTCATCTTTTTTCTCCAGAGCTTCGACCTTTTTGTCTAAAGTTTCTTCTTTCTGGAACAGACGTCTTTCATTTTTCTGAAGTTCGTTTCTTCTTTCGCGAACTTCTCTTTCCAGTTCATTTTTTGTCCTGATACTGTCTTCTTTTGCTTCCAGAAGGATTTCCTTCTTTCTTGCTTCCGCTTCCTTCGCAGCATCGTCAACGATCTTACGGGCTCTTTCTTCCGCTACGCCAACTTTACCTTCTGCGATTTTCTTACGATATGCAATGCCGACTACAACGCCGACCAACA
>CALASU010000163.1 GCA_937888765.1 uncultured Clostridia bacterium
CAGGCTCTGAATGGTTCTGATATGGTATTTATTACTGCAGGTATGGGCGGCGGCACAGGTACAGGTGCAGCTCCCAGAATTGCGGCAATTTCTAAGGAAATGGGCATTCTGACAGTTGGCGTTGTGACAAAGCCTTTCAATTTTGAAGGTAAGAAAAGAATGGCAAATGCCGAAAGAGGGATTGCGGAACTGAAAAAGAACGTAGATACACTGGTTATCATTCCCAACCAGAAACTGCTGAGCATCATCGACAAGAAAACACCTATGACACAGGCATTCCGTAAAGCGGACGAAATCCTGCGTCAGGGCGTACAGGGTATTGCGGATCTGATTTCCAAACCCGGCGTGATCAATCTGGACTTTGCCGATGTACGCACAATCATGGCAGATAAAGGCATTGCGCATATGGGTATTGGTCAGGCAAGCGGTGAAAATAAAGCCGAAGTGGCAGCAAAAATGGCAATCCACAGCCCTCTGCTGGAAACAACCATCGAAGGTGCAAAGAGCGTTCTGATCAACTTCTGCGGCGACGAAAATCTGAGCCTGTTTGAAACAGATGAAGCAGCAGAACTCATCAGAGAAGCACTGGACCCCGAAGCAGAAATCATCTTTGGTACTTCCATTAACGAAGATCTGGAAGATGAAGTGATTGTTACAGTAATCGCAACAGGTCTGGAAGATGATATTCCTGTTCCTGTAGCACCTTCTGCAAGAAGACAGGCTGCTATAGCAGCACAGCAGCAGCCCGCAGTAAGAGAAGAAAGAGCAGAAGCGTCTGCAGCAGAACCTGTACAGGCGGAAGCAGAAGCACCTGCAAGAAGATATCCTGATTTTGAGGATAATTTTGAATCCGAAATTAAAATTCCTGATTTTATTGCAAAAGCAAGAAAGAGATTTTGATTGCGGGATACATAAAAATGTATGAAAAATCCCCCTTTCCGTAATAACGGAAAGGGGGATTTTTGCGTTGCTGAAAATAAAAATGGTCTGTGTTTTTACACAGACCATTTTTGTTTATGTATGCTTTGGCTTTGCAAAGGAAAGCATCAATACCGTGATAACGATGAGCAAAAAGCCAATATAATCAATGAATTCCAGCTGTACCTTCAGCCAGATTACCGAAACCACTGTAGAGGAAAGCGGTTCTACGGATGCATACAGACTGCTTTTGGTAGGGCCGATATAACGAACCCCGTCGAGGAAGAGCAGATAAGGTGTCATCGTGCCAAGGAAAATAACGAAAATCAGGCAAAGGATGGTAGACAGATCCCAGTTGCCTGCCCATTGCCAGAAGGGGTGCACGAAATTCATTACGACACAGCCGATCAGCATTGCCCAGCCGATCAGATACAGAGAATCATATTTCTGCAAAAGGCGTGAGGGGAATACTGTATAAAATGCCAGTGCTACAGCAGAGAGCAGACCCCAGAACAATGCGGCAGGGGAAAGACTCAGAGAGTGCAGATTACCGTGTGTTGCCAGCAGAATTGTACCGATCAGTGCCCCAAGAACAGCAATAGATTCAATGGCAGTAGGCGGCTTTCTGTGACGGATTGCAAGATATACGACGATCATAATAGGAGCTGTATACTGTAATACCGTTGCAGTCGCTGCATTGGAATAATTGATGGAAGCAAAGTAGCCATACTGCATGAACAGCATACCCACTAAAGCGAATATCAGAATATCCAATGTATCTTTTTTATTCTTCCAGATGCGGAACACACTGCCCTGCTTGATCTGGGAATAGGTCAGCAGAAAAAGCCCTGTCAGCAGCATACGCACAGCAACCAGCCATTCGGGTGTGATCTGTGCATTTCGGAATAAATACTGTCCTGCCGCACCGGAAACGCCCCAAAGGCAGGCACTGGCAATACAGTAAACAGACCCTTTTAAAACGTGATTTTTACTCATAAGAATGCCCTCGATTTCTATAAAATATTGCTTCCTAATGCTACCATTTTTATGGATAAAAGTCAATTGATGAAACTTTTTGTATGCTTTGTATTTTACATTGATTTGATCAAATTTAACGGGAGTGTGATTTTTGATTTAACAATCGTTTTTTATACTATGGTTGTAAACGAAAACAGAGAAAAAAGGAGAGGATATAAAATGAAGAAGTTTTTAGTAATGACAGCAGTGATGATGGCGGCATTTACGGGATGTGGTGGTGCTTCTGATGCAGGTGCAGAAGATGCGGGCGGCAGAATCACAGTGATTTCCCGTGAAGAAGGTTCCGGCACGAGAGGGGCTTTTGTAGAATTGTTTGGCATCGAAGAAAGAGACGAAAGCGGCGAAAAAATTGATAAAACAACAGATATGGCAGAAATCACAAACAGTACGGCGGTTATGATGACAACTGTATCAGGGAATACAGAGGCAATTGGCTATGTTTCTCTGGGATCTCTGAATGATACGGTAAAAACGGTTTCTATTGATGGTGTGGAAGCCAGTGTAGAAGCGATCAAAGATGGCTCTTATAAAGCGGCAAGACCTTTTAACATCGCAACAGGTGCTGAAGTCAGCGAAGTGACACAGGATTTCATCAATTTCATTCTGAGTGAAGAAGGACAAACGATCGTAGAGGAAAACGGATATATCAGTAAAGGTGATACAGGGGCTTACAATGGTACAGCACCTGCAGGCAAGGTAATTGCAGCGGGTTCTTCTTCTGTATCTCCTGTCATGGAAAAACTGAAAGAAGCCTATCAGAAAGTAAATACAAATGCTTCTGTGGAAGTACAGCAGAGTGATTCTACAACAGGGATGACTTCTGTAATAGAAGGTATGTGTGATATCGGCATGGCATCCAGAGAACTGAAAGACAGTGAACTGGAAAAAGGCTTGATTCCCACCGTAATCGCTATGGATGGGATTGCAGTGGTAGTCAATCACGAAAATACAGTAAATGAATTAGACAGTACAGAAGTAAAAGAAATTTATACAGGCACAGTGACAGACTGGGCAGAAGTACAGTAAAAACCAGCCTTTTCATAAAAACATACTCCTATCAGATAAATTTCACGGTTTTACGTAAATTTTACAAAACGATGATTTTTATTTAACCTTCATGTTTTATACTTTGTGTGTAAAGACTAAGTTTAGGTTTTAATCCCGAAATAAGGAGTGAGTAAAATGAAAAGGCTTTTTATCGTGGGTTTGCTGCTGACGGCACTGGCAATCCCATTGACAGGCTGCGGTGAGGAAAGACGCACCCAGCTGACACCTGTATCCAGAGAGGATGGCTCCGGTACAAGAGGGGCATTTGTAGAGCTGTTCGGCATCGAAGGCAAGGATGAACAGGGCAGAGATATGGATATGACAACCGATTACGCGGAGATCACAAACAGTACGGCAGTTATGCTGATGACAGTTGAGGGCAATCCCAATGCCATTGGATATATCTCCATGGGGGCAATGAATGACATTGTAAAAACCGTGAAAATCGATGGTGTAGAGGCAACATTTGAAAATATTGAAAACGGCAGCTACAAAATTGCAAGACCCTTTCATATTGCTATCAATGAAAATGTAACAGATGCGGCAATGGACTTTATTGGCTTTATCCAGAGCGAAGAAGGACAGGCAATCGTAGAAGAAAGCGGCTATATCAGTATCGGTAATACGGGTGCATATGAAAAAACGGATGCAAAAGGTACGATTACAGTAGCGGGCTCTTCCTCTGTTGCGCCTGTAGTGGAAAAAATCAAGGAAGCTTATGAAAAGATCAACAGTGATGTTTCTGTGCAGCTTCAGCAGAATGACTCTACAACAGGTATGGCTTCTGTAAAAGAGGGTACCTGTGAAATCGGTATGGCATCCAGAGAGCTGAAGGAAAGCGAACTGGCGGCAGGCTTACAGCCCATCGTGATTGCGATGGACGGGATTGCGGTAATCGTGAACCATGAAAATCAGGTAGACAATCTGAACAGTGAAGATGTGAGAGCCATTTATATGGGCGAGATCACAAACTGGTCTGAAATACAATGATCCTGTGAAAGGAGGATGAAAAAATGAAAGAAAGTGTAATGAAAGGGGTTTTCATGGCGGCAGCGGCACTGTCCATTCTGGCAGTAGCACTGATCTGTGTGTTCCTGTTTGCTAATGGGCTTCCTGCCATTCAGGAAATAGGGATGTTTGACTTCCTGTTAGGGCAAAAATGGAAACCCTCTAATGATATTTATGGCATTTTCCCTATGATTATCGGCAGTATCTATGTAACAGCCGGTGCAATCATTATCGGGGTGCCTCTGGGGATTCTGTGTGCGGTGTTTATGGCGTGCTTCTGTCCAAAGGGCTTATATAAGCTGATTAAGCCTGCAATTTCTCTTCTGGCAGGGATTCCCTCTATTGTATATGGTTTCTTTGGTCTGGTGGTACTCGTGCCAATCATGCAGACTCTGGCAGGCGACAGCGGGAAAGGTGTACTGACAGCTTCTATTCTGCTTGGTATTATGATTCTGCCTACAATTATCGGGGTGGCGGAAAGCTCTATCAGAGCCGTTCCCGGTTCTTATTATGAAGGCTCTCTTGGCTTGGGGGCAACGCATGAAAGCAGTGTGTTCTTTGCAGTGCTTCCTGCGGCAAAGCAGGGGATTCTGGCAGGTGTAATTCTTGGTATCGGCAGAGCCATCGGGGAAACCATGGCAGTTATCATGGTTGCGGGCAATCAGCCTGTTGTACCCGGCAGTCCGTTCAGCGGTGTCAGAACCATGACGGCAAACATCGTTATGGAAATGGGCTATGCGGCAGATCTGCACAGAGAAGCCCTTTTGGGTACAGCAGTGGTGCTGTTTGTATTCATTCTGATGATCAATCTCTGTTTCTCTATGCTGAAAAGGAGGGCTGACTGATGGAAGAAATCAAAGCGATCAATCAGGTTACGTTTAAAGACCGTATGATGCAGTATAAACGAAATCCGTTTTCTCTGTTCCTTGCCGGAATTGTTGTTCTTTCGGCAGTAATCACGATTTTTGTACTGGCGGCACTGGTAATCTATATTCTGTATAAAGGCATTCCTAATCTGAAGCCTGAGCTGTTTGCATGGGAATACACAACAGAAAACGTATCCATGATGCCTGCGATTATCAATACATTGAGCATCACAGCGATGTCCCTGCTGTTTGCAGTGCCTGCGGGCATTTGTTCCGCAATCTATCTGGTGGAATATGCAAAAAGGGGCAACAAATTCGTTTCCGTGGTACGTATGACAACAGAAACCCTTTCGGGGATTCCCTCTATCGTATATGGTCTGTTTGGGTATCTGCTGTTTAATATCTCTCTTGGCTGGGGGTATTCCATTCTGGGCGGTGCGCTGACACTGGCGATCATGATTCTGCCTCTGATTATGCGAACCACAGAAGAAGCACTGCAGTCTGTACCCGACTCCTTCCGTGAAGGCAGTTTCGGGCTGGGTGCAGGTAAATTGAGAACGGTATTCCGTGTGGTATTGCCAAGCGCAGTACCCGGTATCCTGTCGGGTGTGATTCTGGCAGTGGGGCGTATTGTCGGCGAAACAGCGGCTCTGCTGTATCCTGCGGGTACAGCGGCAGAGGTGGCAGATGGTCTGTTCTCCTCCGGCCGTACACTGGCGGTACACATGTATGCGTTATTGAATGAAGGTTTATATATGGATCAGGCATATGCAACAGCGGTTGTTCTGCTGGTAATGGTAATCTGCATCAATGCTCTGTCCTCTCTGATTGCAAAGAAAGTAGGTGTCAAAGACTGATGAATCGAAGTAAAATTGAAGTATCCAATCTGGATTTATATTATGGCGAGTTTAAAGCACTCAAAAACATCAACATTGCACTTCCTGAAAAGGAAATCACAGCATTTATCGGCCCTTCCGGCTGCGGTAAATCCACACTGCTCAAAAGTCTGAACCGTATGAATGACTTAGTAGAAGGCTGTCGTATCACAGGACAGGTACTTCTGGACGGCGAAGATATTTATAAAGGTATGGACGTAAATGTGCTGAGAAAGCGCGTGGGGATGGTATTCCAGAAGCCCAATCCTTTTCCTATGAGTATTTATGATAATGTTGCTTATGGCCCTCGTACACATGGCATCCGCTCCAAAGTACAGCTGGATGAGATCGTGGAAAAGGCATTGAAGGATGCGGCAATCTGGGATCAGGTAAAGGACAGACTGCACAAAAATGCGCTCGGCATGAGCGGCGGCCAGCAGCAGAGATTGTGTATTGCAAGAGCATGCAGCCTGAGGTACTGCTGATGGACGAGCCTACCAGTGCGCTCGACCCTATTTCCACTTCTCGTATCGAAGAACTTGCACTGGAGCTGAAAGATGAGTATACTATTATCATGGTAACCCACAATATGCAGCAGGCGACACGTATTTCCGATAATACTGCCTTCTTCCTGATGGGCGAAGTGATTGAATTTGATAAAACAGAAAATTTATTCTCTATGCCAAAGGATCAGCGTACAGAGGATTATATTACGGGGAGGTTTGGTTGATTTGTTAAGAAGTCGTTTTGAAGCACAGCTAGAACAGTTGAATGTGGAACTGATCAAAATGGGGGCATTATGCGAAGAAGCGATCACAGCTTCTGTAGCGGCTCTGGCAGAATTTGATGCAGTGGAAGTCCATACGGTATTTGAAAAAGATAACGAAATTGATAAGAAAGAGCGGGACATTGAAGCACTGTGTATGCGTCTTTTGCTGCAGCAGCAGCCTGTGGCAAGGGATCTGAGAACAATCTCCTCTGCACTGAAAATGATTTCCGATATGGAGCGTATCGGTGATCAGGCAGGGGACATTGCGGAAATCGTGGAATTTATCAAAGACTGCGATTTCAAGAGCAAACTGCACATTCTGGATATGGCAAAAGCGGTTGTAAAGATGGTAACAGACAGTGTAGAATCCTTTGTAAAGAAGGATCTGGAGCTGGCACGTTCTGTTATGGAATACGATGATGTTGTAGATAATTTATTTGAACAGGTAAAACAGGAACTGATTGAACTGATTCATGCCGAAAAGAGCAATGGCGAATATTGCATTGATCTCTTGATGATTGCGAAATATCTGGAACGTATCGGCGACCATGCAACCAATATTGCAGAATGGGTAGAGTTTTCTATTACAGGGCAGCATGTATCTGCTGAAGAGGAAAGAGCATGAAAACATTTGAAGAAATCAAACGAAATGAAGCAGTACGGACATATATTCAGAAAGCGGATGAATCTCTTGCGGCACTGGGCTTTACGGAACATTCCTTTGCCCATGTGACGAAGGTGGCAGATTCCGCGAAATACATTCTGGAAACACTGGGCTACAGTGCGCATGAGGTGGAGCTTGGCATGATTGCGGCATATCTGCATGATATCGGCAATCTGGTAAACCGTTCCGAACATTCTCAGAGCGGGGCAATCATGGCATTCCGTATTCTGGACCGCATGGAACTGCCTGCGGAGGATGTGGCTACGATCGTGACGGCCATTGGTAACCACGATGAAGGGACAGGCGTGCCTGTGAATGCCATTGCGGCGGCACTGATCCTTGCGGATAAATCCGACGTACGCCGCAGTCGTGTGCGCAACCGTGACCATAAGGCGTTTGATATTCACGACAGAGTGAATTACTCTGTAGAACGTGCCACACTGGAAATTGATACAGCAGTGAATGTGATTTTACTGCGTCTGGATGTAGATTCTCAGTATGGCTCGGTTATGGATTATTTTGAAATTTTCCTGCAGCGCATGATTATGTGCCGTAAGGCAGCGGAAAAACTGGGCTTAACATTCAAACTGATGATCAACGAACAGTCTTTGATCTGAGGGTTTGAAAAAATAAAAAGAAAAAAAGAAACAGGGTGAACGATATGCTGATTTATTTAGTAGAAGATGATAACAGCATTCGGGAATTGGTAGCCTATACCTTACAAAGTGCGGGCTTTCAGGCAGAGGGTTTTGAAAAGCCGTCTGCCTTTTGGCGTGCTTTGGAGCAGAATATTCCCGATCTGGTTTTGCTGGATCTGATGCTTCCGGAAGAAGACGGCATCAGTATTCTGAAAAAATTACGAAATGACCCCAGAACAGAAGCACTCCCCATCATTCTGCTGACGGCAAAGGGCAGTGAATATGATAAGGTGCTTGGACTGGAAAGCGGTGCAGATGATTATATTGCAAAGCCTTTTGGTATGACGGAACTCACAAGCCGTGTCCGTGCGGTACTCAGAAGATATGAAAAAACAAACAAGTCAAAAGAATATAGAATCG
>CALASU010000164.1 GCA_937888765.1 uncultured Clostridia bacterium
GTAAGGCAACGGATTCTGATTCCGTCATTCGCAGGTTCGAATCCTGCTACCCTAGCTTAGAGAGTCTTTAAAGGCTCTCTTTTTTTATTTCTAATGAAAATCCTGTATAGAATATGAGGGCATAAAAGCTGTATTTTGGGTGATACTTCTTTTTAGAAGGAGGGATCACTGTGAAAAAATATAAATGCAATCAGTGTGATTATATCTATGATGAAGCAAAGGGCGAACCGCATAATAAAATTGCTGAGATGTGCGAATGGGAAACCGTACCCTTGTCCTATACCTGCCCCACTTGCGGCATGAACAAAGAAGGCTTCTCTCTGTATGAGGAGCAGACAACGATCAAATAAAGAAACGCCGAAAATGCTTCGGGAACTTTTCCCGAGGTATTTTTTATTTTTGAGAAAGGGGAACAAAAGTTTAAGATTTTTCGTCAGAATAAGCAGAACGCCCCATTTCTTGCAAGGCTTAGTGTTTTGTAGTATAATAATATAATATGGGTAAAGAATAAATTTTTGAAACGATAAGGAGAGCTGCGTTATGGAAGAAACAGTAATCGTAATCATGCTGAAAGATGCGGAAACAGGTTTTTTGGAAAAAGAACTGGGCAGTTATACCGTTTCTGAAAATGGCGAATTTGTTTTCAACATCTATGCAGAAGGCGATGCGGAAAAAACAGTTGTACTGCGTCTGACCTGTGAACGGGAACTGGAAGACTGGGAATACGATGCAGTATATGATTATTATGATCCCGAAACTGTGGGAGCTTTTGTGGAAAGTGTAGAGGAAGAGGACGGACACTATGAACCCGTATGGGTGGTGCGTTTCCCTTATGCGGAAGAACAGGATACAATGGAAGAAACACTGAGTAAGATCCTGGAAGCCCATAAAGAAGAATTGCTTTCTGTTTATGAAGCAATCAAAGATAAAAGGGATGATTATATTGAGGAATAAAAAATGGAATGTACTCTGCGTTCTGTTGAGTTTCTGTGTTTTTGTAACAGGCGGTTGTGATTTCGGGAAAAAAGACCCGGTTTCTGTAGAAACACCTGTGATTGAAACAGAAGAAGATAGACAGACACAGGAAATTGTAGTATCCAACACAATACCGGAGAATGAGGAGCAGACGGAAGAAGAAACTTCTGAAAAAGCAGAAGAACAGCAGAAACCGACAACTGCAGAAAAACCTACAAAGCCCGTGAAACCCGTGAAGCCTGTGAAACCGACGCAGACCCAGCAGAAACCTGCTGCACCCCAGACAAAGCCTTTCTGGCAGAGTGAAACCGCAATGCATACAGAAAATCTGACTGCAGTTGCGACAGCGGCACAGCAGGAGTATCAGAACAATGGTGCAAGACGCGGCTGGATGAGTAAAAACGGAAAGCTGTACAGCTATTATGATGGAAGTTATATTACAGCTTCCATGCTGACCAGAGAAGGTCGTCTGCAAAGCGGAATGGATACGACAGGATATGAAATTCTTCTGATAGACGGAAGCGATCTCGCAAGATATGAAGGTGCGAGTGTACCTGCAGGGAGTATGGATTTTGGTGTATTTGCGGCAGTCAAACTAAATGGAAAATATCTGATTGCTTCTCCTGCGGGAAAAGCGGGGCAGATTTCGCAGGAAAATTACATAAATCTGCTTTCAAGATACAGCCAGAATCACGGAACCGTGGGCAGATTGTCTTCTGCTTCGGCAGAGTATGACAGAATATTGAATTATATCTGTCTGTATGAGGGGAAATTTGAGGATTTCTTTGTGCGGGAAATCCGTAAGGATAATAAGCACGCAGTGGTGGTGCTTTCTCCGGTATCCAATACAGCTGCTATCAGACAGTATGTACTGAAAAATGATAATGGCTTCTGGGAAGTTGTGTATCCGAATGTGCAGATGGACGCAAATCCGATTTATGCGATCAATCGTCTGGTGCCGGACTTTAATGTGGAGCTGCTGCCGAAATACAATCTGGCAACCTGGAGAAGCTATGTAAAGGCAGAACAGGGCGGTGCAATGGCGGCACTGTTTGCAAATCACTTTATTTCCAGCAAAAGCGAAATCTGGTATCAGTGTGCAACGGTAAACTGTGCATATTTCCGTCTGCGCAATGGTTCTCGCTATGTTGCCTGTCTTACAGGAGATCAGTGGACAGCCAAGGCTGTTTCCTCTGATATTGAAGCAAAGAATTATTTCCTTGAAAAAACAGGGACAGATTATAGCTTTATCATATTGGATGATTAAAAAGGCTCAAAAAAACCGCTCGAAAGAGCGGTTTTTTAATATAAGAAATTGGTTATCTGCTGATTTTTAATACTTCACTCATCCCTGTTTCCTTGCCATCTACTACAGTCGCTACTTTCAGATAGAGTGTCTGATTGCGGTTGGTTGTAATGCCGAAGCACTGCGGATAGCCCCAGAGCCATTCATTGCCGCCCAATGTGGTATTTTTCAGCTTTTTGAAAGAGCTGTTCTCGTAGCGGGAAGTATATACATGGTAGCCGTCTGCACCGTATACGGGCGACCAGGATACGTAAGCATAGCCGTCGCGTCGCTCATAACGGAGATTTTTGGGAGCAGGCGGGTAATAAGCATAAGCATTCATTGTCTGCAGAGGAATGGACTGTGTTCTGGGAATCTGCTGTACCAGATTTATCGGAATGAAGAGATATTGGGCACTTTTTTCCGTAAAACCGGAAGCGATGCCTACCAGCTTCCCGGATGCATTGAACAGCCCGCCGCCGCTGCTGCCGTGAGAAATC
>CALASU010000165.1 GCA_937888765.1 uncultured Clostridia bacterium
ATGGATCGGCAGAATCTGCCAGTAGGTCTGACCGGCCGCCTGCAGCCAGTCTACAAATTTATATGCTTCTTCGGAGAAACAGCCAATGCCGTATTTTCCGGGTAAGCTTGTAATCGGCATCAGAATGCCCGCTGTTCTTTTCATCATCATTTCTCCTTTACATCGACAAGAACCCCAAAATGATCCGATACGACAGGTTCCTGCATTCCATTAAACAGAATACGGGAGGAATATACCTCTCTCGCCTGACTGCACCAGATATAATCCAGACGAAGCCCTTTTATGGTTTCATCAGGCAGCTTATCTCTCCAGCCGTCAATAATCCCTGCAACCGTAAAATCACTTTCTTTTTTCTCTGCCGCCATGTGCATATCCACCCAGCCATCCAGACGGATCTGTGCATAGCTCTGATCGCAGAAAATATCAGGGGCATTAAAATCTCCCATCAGCCATACAGGGACTTCTGCAGAAGGCTGTTCCATCTGTTGCATCTGTTCTTTCAGCTTTTTCCACTGTTCCAGGAAAGGCTCTTCCGCATCATTCCACCAACCTAAGTGAATGCTGTAAAACCAGTCCTTTAATCCTTCCACCTGTATGCCTAAAACAGCACGGGTACGCCAATTATAATAGTCATTTGCTTTACTGATCGGGAAAGCCACTGCATTGGTAATCTTTTTATTGAGAACCAGAATGCCTACACCTTCATCATATTTCCCATAGCCAAGCTTAATGGGCAGCCACACCCAGGAACAGGCAACCCCTGCCTGACGCAGGCGATAAGCCACCTGCGCCATATAGTTATCCCGCTTCAACGGAACCTGTGTCGGGATTACATACTGTCCTTCTTTTAAGAATTCCTCCGCTTCCATTGCATCTGCCGTCTGGTTTACTTCCTGCAGTGCAATAATATCCGGTTTTTCTTTCAAAATGCTTTCTACAAACCATTCCAGTTTCTGCTGATAATTTTCTTCCTGCAGAGAATGAGTATTCAATGTCAAAAGTTTCATAGAATCGCCTCGTTCGTATTTCTTGTTATACTTACAGAATATCATTGATATCGGATTTTAAAACATCGGCTTTCGGACCATAAACTGCCTGAATGCCGTTGTCCTTTTTAATCAGACCCAAAGCCCCTTCTGCCTTCCATTCAGCAGTATCTGCAACTTTATCCAAATCTTTTACTGTAACACGCAGACGTGTCATACAAGCATCCACCAGTGTAATGTTTTCTCTGCCGCCCAGCAGTGCAATGATACGTTCTGCCTGTGTATTGCCATTTGTTTTGTTTTCCGCTGCAGCTTCTTCACCTTCACTTTCATCAGTGTAGTTACCCAGACGACCGGGAGTTGCAAACTGAAATTTACCGATCATAAAGTATGCTGCCAGATAGCCGATCACTAAGAATACCGCACAGCACAGGATGAAGTTCACAATATCGCCGCTCAGACCCGCTTTTAAAGACATAGGTACACGTGTCAGGAATTCCAGATTACCGAAGGAATGCAGACGCAGATCAATCAGACCTGCCATTGCAAAGGCACATCCCTGCAGCAGTGCATACACAATATACAGAGGCAGTGCACAGAACATGAACATGAATTCCAGAGGCTCTGTTACACCTGTCAGAAAAACTGCCAGTACTGTAGAGATAAACATGGAACGATAGTTTTTTCTTTTATCTGCATCTACACGGCGATACATTGCCAGTGCGATACCCAGCAGCAGACCTGTTGCACCGATCATCTGACCTACCTTGAAGCGGGCAGGTGTAACTGTGTTTAACAGTGTTTCATATGCCGCCATATTCCCTGCATCCTTGAAGTTGATGAGGTCTGTAACCCATGCCAGCCACAGAGGATCCTGACCGAATACTTCCGCACCCGCATTGACACCTGTCTGGATCATATATGTGCCGCCGAAAGATGTATAGTTCATAGGAATCGTCAGCATATGGTGCAGACCGAAAGGCAGCAGCAGACGTTCCAATGTACCATAGATAAAAGGTGCTAATACGGGAGAAGTTGCAGAAGAACCTGCAATCCAGATACCGAAAGCATTGATACCCGCCTGAACTACAGGCCATACAGCCGCCATAATCAGAGAAACAATCGTAGAATACCAGATAACCGCCAGCGGAACAAAACGCTTGCCGTTGAAAAATGCCAATGCTTCCGGCAATCTGCGGAAATTATAATATTTATTATAAACTGTGCCGCCGACAAAACCGGAAATGATACCTACAAAAACACCCATATTCAAAGCCGGAGAACCAAGAATATTTGTAAAGTAGTTTGCAACCAGCATTTCCTGTCCGAAGAAAGAGGAAACCATCGCACCTTCTGTTGTCAGCATATCGCCTGTTACACCGAATACAGCACCTGTAATACGGTTAATCAGTATAAATGCAATGATCGCCGCAAACGCACCGCCCGCTCTTTCCTTTGCCCAGGAACCGCCAATGGCTGCCGCAAAGAGGATGTGCAGGTTTGTGATAATCGCCCATCCGATATTTTCCATCGTAGAGCCAACGATCATCAGAAAAGACAGATCTGCCATCTGGAACAGTTTTCCGACACTCAGCATGATACCTGCCGCAGGCATAACCGCAATTACTGTCATCAGCACTTTCCCCAGCTTTTGCAGAAAATCGAAATTGATGCCCATTTTTTTCTTTTCTGTTTCTTCTGCTGCGGATTCTGCTTTCTTTTCTTCTGTTATTTTTTCTTCTGTTATTTTTTCTTCTGTTATTTTTTCTTCTATTACCTTTTCTTCTTCCGCTGCGGATATTTCTCCTAATGTGATTACAGTATCTTTTCCTGCTGTCACCATGCCGCTTGCGGCATGTATCGGTAATTCATCCGCATCATCACAGATCAAAACAGGTGTAATCGTGGGAACATTTCTGCTTTTCAAAAATTCCAGATCCACTTCTGCGATCAATTCGCCTGCTTTTACCAGATCACCTACCTGCACATGGCTGGTAAATCCTTCTCCTTTCAGGGCAACGCTGTCCAGACCAACATGGACCAGAATCTCCAGATCATCATCAGACGAAAAACCATATGCGTGCAACGTTTCTGCAACACTGACCACTTCGCCGTTTACAGGTGCATAGATTTTTCCATCTTCCGGAATGATCGCCATACCATCACCTAAAATTTTCTGGGAAAAAACCGCATCAGGCACTTCTTCCAAGGGAACAGCCTTACCTGTCAGCGGTGCAAGTATGAACTTTTTCAGTTCTGCATTGGTTGTGCTATTCATTTTCTTTTCCTTTCTTTCGTTCATTGTTTGCATTAAGTTTCTGCAACAATAATACATTGATTGCATTATTTTTGCAAGCGTTTCATACAATAAATTCCATATTTCTACACTATGCACAATTATTTTCACTGTATTTTGTGCAACATAATTATATATTTGTGCAAACGAATTTGCACAAATATATTTTTAACTTTCATAAAATTGACATTTTATCAGCATTCCTGTACAATGAAACATATAGAAAACATTTGCATAAAACATTATATTTATTTCATAAAAGGAAGTGTTTATATGGCAGTAACCATTAAAGATGTAGCAAAGCTGGCAGGTGTTTCCCCTTCTACGGTTTCTCGTGTATGCAACGATAATCCTGCGATCAGCAGAGAAACCAGAGAACGTGTACAAAAAGCTATGTCACAGCTGGGGTATGAGTCGCCTTCCGGCGGCAATGATACACAGCCCAATACTTCGGTAAAAATGATCGGTATCATCCTGCCGCCTTCCCAAGTAGATGTATACGACAATACCTTCTATCTGAAAGCGATCAGAGGCATCAGCCGTTTCTGCAATCAACAGCAGGTTGCAACAAATGTCATTACAGGCAAGGATTACGAGGAAATTCTGCAGTCTATTCAGACACTCCACCGCAGCGGCATGGCGGACGGTTTTATTCTGCTCTATTCTTTTAAGGATGATATTGTTGTGGATTATCTCTGTGAAAACGGTTTATTATATGTGATCGTAGGAAAAGCAAATGAGCTGGCAAATCAGACGATTTCCATTGACAATGATAATCTGCTGGCAGGAAGAGAAGCAACCGATTATCTGTATGATCTGGGACATCGCCGTATCGGTTATCTTGGTGGTAAGGATGACTTTCTGTATGCCTTTGACAGAAAATCCGGGTATCAGCTGTCTTTGCTGCAACACGGATTACAGGTAAAACCGGAATATTGTTTTGAAATCGAAAGTGTACAAAATGATAATCTCAGTATGCTGAAAGAGCTTTTACAGCAGGAAAACAGACCCACAGCATTTGTAGTCAGCGATGATATGCTCGCACTGGCACTTGAAAGAGTCTGTGCACAGACACAGCTCTCTATTCCCGATGATATTTCCATCATCTCTTTCAATAACTCTATGTATGCAAAACTTGCTTCCCCTCAGCTGACTTCTGTAGATATCAACTCTTTCCAGCTTGGACATGAAGCCGCTTCGCAGATCATCAATCATGCAGATTATCCAAATCTGATGGCAACCAAAATCGTTGTTCCGCACCAGATTGTAGAACGGGATAGCTGTAAAAAAATATAAAAAGGGATTAGATATTTCGAGGGACACTGTCCCTCGATTTTCCTTTATGAATAAATTTAATGACCGGCTGCTAACCATACGATTCCCTGTAATGCTCTAAAGGTTCTGTACTTTCGCTGTCGGAATCCTAAAAAACAGGGTAAAATACCCTGTATACATACTCTTTATATATTCTTTTTTCCTCTCTTTTTTCACAAAAAAAGCAGGTCTGCCGCAGACCCACTTTCTTTTTCATCTGAAAATCCATTCTTTATCATTCAAACATAGGAATTGCGTTAATATAGGCAGCAACCGCATTCAATGTTTCTTCGTCCGCATAAGAGGAAATATATACAGGAATATTTCCCCCATAATAGGCATTCATGTAATAAATGATATTCTGCCACATCAGCATATGCACATTCCCGCCATCCATCATTTCGCGTGCCAGTCCAAAATGTCCTTTGCACATTTCTTTGATAGAATCATCATAATAACTGCCGTCCATTGCTTCCGTCCACTCCTGCAATACCCAGTCTTCATTCTGTTTTTCAAAATCCAGTCTGGAAGGAATCACAGAACCTCCCCGTTCAAAAAAGCCATAGCCTTTCTTTGTGCGTGTCAGCACATAATCCTGCTGAAAGATCGTCACAAAAACCTGCATTCGCTTTCCTTCTTCATGAATTTTGTGAATGTAGGGAGCATAGAGAGAAACCGTATGGCTTAATCCAATACCCTTTGGATTATATCTGTTTTCAAGAGCATCATAAACTGCTTTGATTCGATCCTCTTCGCCCGCTCTGATGATACTCCGATTGTCTATATCACTGATACCCAAGCTGCATTTTTCTTCCAGTTCGGGGGTATAGCTCTTTTTATCATAAGCAAAATTGACTGCCAGTGTGGAATCGTAACCTGCATATAGCTGATACCACTGTGAAGGGCTAATGTCAGTCCGTCTTTGCTCACCCAGAATGTCCTGACAGGCAAACATCATGATGTAGCCCTCCAGCCCATCTCCTGCTCTGCCTTCTGCAAAGGAAGCGAGGAACTCTCTCAGAGCGGGCTCGCCGATTTTTATCAGTTCTTCATATTCTGCACAGTTGATGTAATCCAAAGGAGCAGAGGATGTCAGACCCTGCTCATTGGCAATATAATAGAGCAGACTGTCTGCATGGATCATCTGATAGGTCATGCTGACTCCTGCAATGCCCGTTTCAGAAATCCCCTCTGCCATTTCTTCACCGCTGAGCATATCGTTCATGCGGGCCTGCGCCGCTTCATCATCCAGATGCATCAGCTCATAAATTTCTTTTGGGGTGTTGATTCCTTCATAATAATATCTGTTAATAGCAGAAACAAACTGCATAAAGGTATCTTCGTCCTGTGCAAATTCCCGAATATCCTTATCGCCGAAGAAACGCTTCATCCGTTCTCGGTCAGAAGCAAGCTCGATCATGACTTCTCCATAAGCCGGGTTTTCTCCTTCTGCCCCCTGATGAAATGCGTATTCAAAATAATTGGCATTATCCACCAATGTCAGAAAAATCATTCCATGAATGCCTGACCAGCGGGCATCCATGTACCCATCACCTTCATATTCATAAGAGGTTTCCCCTGTCGCTGTCCAGTTCAGATGCCGCATCACACCATAGGGAGTTACCTCTGTAAACAATTCCATTCCCTCTTCATGGGGTGTTACACCATCAGGCAGAGGCAATGCCCCCATGATCTTCCCAACACCTACATGGTCACCAACATACTTCAGCTTTGCTGCATACAGATCTTTTACAAGCTGTTCCGTATACCCGCCGTAAACAACTTTTGTTTCCGGTGTTTTCTTCGGTCTCGGGGCTGTACATCCTACAAAAGCCGTGCCACCACAAATCAGAACCACTGCTGCCGTAAAGAGGGCAATCCCCCGTTTTTTCGTTGTCATATCGAAAATATTTTCAAATCTTGCTTTCAGTTCCTCCTTACTGCCTGAAAAAGCCGTACTCATCTGCATATTTTTACGATTGGCTTCCTTCACTGTCCGCAGAATCGCCATACTGTATGCTTTTCTCTCCTGCATACCGCAGTTTTCCATCACTGCCAGATCACAGGAAAATTCCATATCCTTTTCTGCCCGTTTTGCCATCCAATGCACAAACGGATTGAAGAAATGCAATGCCCTTGCCAGCATCAGAATCCCTTTCATCCATAAATCCTTTCGTTTGCAGTGGGTCAGCTCATGCTTCAGTATCAGATACAGTTCTTCTTTATCCCCGTCTTCAGAATTGATATAGATTGTCGTTCCGAAAAATCCTGTACAAAGGGGACTTGGTAAACCACCGCAAAGATATATTTCAGGTCGTTTCTTCAGCTTCATTTCCCTGCAAAGCATATAATAGGTATCCAAAACTGCGGCATCTGATACCTTTCTCCTGCATCTTTTCAGCATTCGTTTAAAACTGCTGTATTTCCCCCCCTGCCAAACAAGAAACAGCATCACACCTAAAAACCATAGTATCTCAGGATACGCCAGAAAGAAGTCTACAGGACTCTGATAACTGCTGTTTGTATCCAAATGAATTGCAGACGGCTGTGTTCTGTCTTCTGTCAGCAGCGTTTCTGCAGAAAGCGGCTTCCTGCTCGTTTCATCAATAACAAAATGCTCTGTTCTTTTCGCCAGAAATTCTCTCGTTTCTTTCTGGAGAGAAGGCACTTCCATCTGCATCCCCTGCATCTGTGCAGGCAAATCAATCTGTATCGGCATACAAAGTCTTACCGCAATGACCAGCCACAGCAAGTATCGCCACTTTACCCCGTATCGTTTTCCCAAAATATCGGAACACAATGCCAATACAAAAATCACGGGAACAGCAAACAGACTCATTTCCCATATATTCTGAAAAATCGCATCCATAGTCATTCACCACCTGTTTTTGAGCGAATAAATGCCGCTAATTCATCTAAGTCTTCCTCTGAGATAGATTTGCTGTCAAAAAGGCTCGCCACCAGTTTCGTCACCGAAGAATTGTTTACTTTTTCAAGAAAAGCCTTATTTTCTACGGCAAGATATTCTTTTTCCTCTATCAGAGGCATATAATACCGATTTTTTCCCTCTTTGTAACTTTCCAGAAAACCTCGGTCGATCAAACGATTCAGAAGCGTCTGCAAAGCTGACACATTCCATGATCTGCTGCGTTCCAGAAGAACTTTCACCTCACTGGTAGAAAGGGTCTTACCACTTTCCCAGATTACTTTCATGATCTCCAGTTCTGTATCAGGTAACCGAATGATTCTATTCATATACACCAACTCCTACAAATGTATGTTTTATTACATCATACATTTGTAGGAGTTAAATGTCAAGTCTGATTATCATTGCAACGCTGTATTTTTAACAGACGCGCTCCATTTGTAAGAAAATTGTAAATTCTTTAAACGGTGATCGCAAAAAGTAATCTTCGCCTGTCCCATACCTGTAAACCTTTTACTTTAAATATCAAAAAAACGCCGGAATTCCAGCGTTTTCTTCTCCATAAAATTTATTATTTTTTCTTAAAGACCGTATTCTTCTTTCCTCTTCTCATCTTGAGAAAGACTTTCCTCCTGCTGAATCATCTTTACCACCTTAGCCGGCACACCTGCCACCAAGCAATCATCCGGTACATCTTTTGTAACAACCGCACCTGCTGCTACCACAGCATTTCTTCCAATAGTAACCCCTTACTGCATTCATACGCAATGTCAGCTAATTCCTGATCCGGCATATATTCTTCTTCATTCAGCATTTTTTCGTAGTTTGTTCTATCATTCATAGCTTTTTTACCACCAACACCTAATCCATTTCCCAATGATAACTTGTATAAGGACATCCGATTTCATTCAGATCCTCCTGATTGACCCAGATTATCTGATTCTTGTCATCCGTGCTTCTGAGCATATACATATTCTCCTGTGTATCTGTTTTTTCAAAATATCCCCGCATAGCCAAACCTACCATTTCAGATTTTATACTTTTATATCATTCCTATTATACCAAAATAAGCAAGTCTGTTCAAGCATAAAAGCAAACATACTTTCGCAACCAGAAAATACGTTCCTAATAAATTCCGAAAAATCGCATCCATCATCAGTTACCGTCTGTTTTCCATCAACCGAATATCACCGGCATAAAAATAAGAAATAAGATATCAACTATGATCTTTTCATATATCTGAAAATTCTGAAGCGGGAATCATAACCGTTTCATTCCTTTTCACTTCGCATATTGTATCATCGACAGAAAACCATAAACTGCTGTCACTGTTATTCTGAATATACCAATCTGTAATTTCAGCCTTTTCCATTGCTTTCAGATACTCTATGATCTCAATCGTTGTCATAGGAAGAACATCCTTTTGTCCGCTGATACACTCAAATACACGTTCTATTCTATCCCACATATTTTCCGTATCCAGATCGTAGCTGTGACCAACAATCTGAAACAATGCAAGCTCGTCATCCGTTTCAATAAACTGCTGCGTTAAGCTTTCGAGTACATCTTCACAATGGAAAATCGTAGCTTTCCATTTATAAAAATCGTTCTGTGGATGAAAAGAATGTGTCATTTCGGATATGCGTGCGTACTCAAAACCACATTCCTTTACGCACATTTCTATCAGCTCACTATAATAGTCAAAAGGAACAGCAAACCCTTTGATTTCTTTGCCAAACAGTTCTTGCAGATTCGCTTTATCCTTAGAGAGTTCATATAGAATTTCTTCTTTTGTCAGCCCGTGCATATACGGATGTGTCAGTGTGTGACTTGCGATTTCATGGCCTGTATAAAGGGATCTGACGTTTTCTATTCCTACTCTTTTTATAACACAGCCTTTTTCATGAATCCATTCAAATCCATTCTCCATCAAGGCAGAGTTCAGGTTAAACGTCCCTTTCAGTCCATACTGATTCAGCAATTTTACAAAACGGACATCCTGTAAAACGCCGTCATCGTATGTCACATTAAATGCTTTTTTCTTTCCGTAAGGATTCATACTTATGACAATGCCTTTCTTTGATTTTCTTTTTTCACAAACAAGAGAGAGGACTTTGTCGGCCCTCTCTCTTGCATACTCATAATCTTACGATAGTATTATATCACGGGTGCGGCGTCTTTGCAAGGTTT
>CALASU010000166.1 GCA_937888765.1 uncultured Clostridia bacterium
CCTCGACCCCCATTTGCATCCGCATATATGCGGATGCAGTATCGGGATCCAAGGGGGTGACCCCCTTGGTGGGAGTTTGAGGGCAACGCCCTCAAGGTTTTAAAAGTCGTGGTGTTATAATGCTACGGCTTTTTTTGTGCGGTTTTATGCGGATTTCTGTGTAAAATCATGCGTTGCGTTTCTTTCTGAAGTATGGTACAATTAAAAACTGATATGGTCTGTACCTGCAGGGGAAAGAGGGACAGATGATATGAGAAAAAAGAAATATGATAGGAGGAACGCTCTTGAACAAATACTTTAAATCAATCGGGCTGTATGTAGTGATTTTCGGTATCATTTTAGGTGTGCTTGCCTTTACAGGACAGGACATCATACAGCAGGAACAGCAGATAACAGCGTATACCTACAGCGATCTGCTCAGCGAACTGGAAGCAGATAATGTTGCGGCGGTAGAAGTAGCCAGAAGCACAGAAGTAGGCGACTACGGAAATGCGAAAGCGACATTGAAGAACGGCAGTATCATTGAGGTAAATGTCCCCAGTGTATCCACATTCCAGGAAAGACTGGATCAGAAATCCGTGGAAAACGGCATTGAGGTGGAAGTAACGGAACTGCAGAGAGAAAGTCTGCTGTCTTCTATTTTACCCTCTCTGATTATGATGGTTATTATGGTCATTGTATTTACCATGCTGTTTGGCCGTATGCAGGGCGGCGGCGGTAAAATGGCGAACTTCGGCAAAAGCAAGGCCAAAATGAATCTGGACGACAAAAACAAAGTAACCTTTGATAATGTAGCGGGCTGTGATGAGGAAAAAGCAGAACTGGAAGAACTGGTACAGTTTTTGAAATCCCCTCAGAAATTTACAGATCTGGGTGCAAGAATCCCCAAAGGGGTGCTCTTAGTAGGCCCTCCCGGTACAGGTAAAACCTTGCTTGCAAAGGCAGTTGCAGGGGAAGCGGGCGTACCGTTCTTCAGTATCTCCGGTTCCGACTTCGTAGAAATGTTCGTCGGTGTCGGCGCATCCCGTGTGCGTGACCTGTTTGAACAGGCGAAGAAAAACTCCCCCAGTATCGTATTCATCGACGAAATCGACGCTGTAGGCCGTCGCAGAGGTGCAGGTCTTGGCGGCGGACACGATGAAAGAGAACAGACACTGAACCAGCTGCTGGTAGAAATGGATGGTTTCGGCA
>CALASU010000167.1 GCA_937888765.1 uncultured Clostridia bacterium
TTTGTCATTTCAGCCAGGTTTGCACCTTTACCGCCAAGCAGGTTTTTCATGGAAGCGTTACCTTCGCTGAACATGTAAACATATTTCTTGCTCATTATAAATTACCTCCTGTATCCATTTGGATATGATAATTAGGATCTTTGCAGCTTTCTCAGAGAAAACTGCGACAAAATAAAAAAACAATCCAATATTTATTATACCACCTCTGGGAAAAATTCGCAATCATCCCATTTCTTTCCGTCTACTTTTTACATTTGCGTCGTTAAAATCATTTTCACCTCAACAATTTTACAAAGACCGCCAAAAATCAAGTCTGGAAATTATTTGTTTTCGCCAAAAGTGTCATTGGATTTTTTTCAGTGGGGCAACAAATTGCCCTATGGGACATTTTTCGTCCACACAGTATTTTTTTGTACTTTTCTTATGTACAGAAGAATTACCCTCTATTTTTTAGAGTACCCCAAATTCCAGAAAATCGCAATAGCATACTTTGTACTTTTTTCCAAAAAAAGAAATTTTTTTGAAAATTCTCATTATTTACATATAAAAAAGGCAAGTCCCGAAGGACTTGCCTGAAACATTTCAGTTTATAAACCGATTACAGGATGCCACCAACTGCCAGGAACAGAGGAGCAAATACCAGAGATACTACTGTCATCAGTTTCAGCAGGATGTTGATGGAAGGACCGGAAGTATCTTTGAAGGGGTCACCAACTGTGTCACCGATAACCGCAGCTGCGTGCGCATCGGAACCTTTACCGCCGTGGTGACCTTCTTCGATATATTTCTTCGCATTATCCCATGCACCGCCGGCATTGGACATGAAGATCGCCATCATAACACCGGATGCCAGAGAGCCAGCCAGCAGACCGCCCAGAGCGGATGTGCCCAGCAGCAGACCTACGATGATAGGAGCTGCAACTGCCATAATACCGGGTACCAACATTTCTTTCAGAGCTGCTGTTGTGGAGATTTCTACACATTTTTTGTAGTCAGGTTTGCCTGTACCTTCCATGATACCGGGGATTGTACGGAACTGACGTCTAACTTCTTCGATCATTTCAAACGCTGCTTTACCTACAGACTGCATTGTGAATGCGGAGAACAGGAAAGGCAGCATACCGCCAACCAGCAGACCGATGATTACCTTAGGGTCCAGCAGGTCGATTGCTTTCAGCTGTACAGCTTCAGCATAGGATACGAACAGAGCCAGAGCTGTCAGAGCAGCGGAACCGATCGCGAAACCTTTACCCATAGCAGCTGTTGTATTACCAACTGCGTCCAGTTTGTCTGTGATTTCTCTTACAGAGTGATCCAGACCGGACATTTCTGCGATACCACCGGCATTATCTGCTACGGGACCGTAAGCGTCAACCGCTACAGTAATACCTGCTGTTGCCAGCATACCTACAGCAGACAGAGCGATACCATACAGACCGCATACTGTGTAAGCAATGTAAATACCGATTACGATCAGCAGAATTGTGATTGCTGTGGATTCCATACCAACAGCCAGACCGGAGATGATTGTTGTAGCAGGACCTGTTTCAGACTGGTCTGCAATTTTCTTAACGTGTTTGTAGTCACCGGATGTGTAAACTTCTGTCATGATACCGATAACCTGACCAACTACCAGACCAGCGATAACTGCGATAGCTGCTTTCATGTCGCCGAACAGTTTCATGGACAGTGCTACGGAGCAGATTGCTACCAGTACAGCAGCTGTGTAAGAACCTGTTTTCAGAGCTTTGTGAGGGTTGGAGTTTTCATCGCCTTTTACGAAGAATGTACCGATGATTGCAGAGATGATACCTGCACCGGACAGCAGCAGAGGGAACAGAGCACCTTCTGCAGAGTAGTAGATCAGACCCAGTGTGATTGCGGAGATGATGGAACCAACATAGGATTCGAACAGGTCGGCACCCATACCGGCTACGTCACCTACGTTATCGCCTACGTTATCGGCAATAACTGCGGGGTTACGAGGGTCATCTTCAGGGATACCTGCTTCTACTTTACCTACCAGGTCGGCACCAACGTCGGCAGCTTTTGTATAGATACCGCCGCCTACACGACCGAACAGAGCGATGGAAGAAGCACCCAGAGAGAAGCCGAACAGAATGTCAGCATTACCTGTGAATGCATAGATTGCACCTACGCCCAGCAGACCCAGACCAACTACACACATACCCATAACTGCACCGCCAGAGAATGCGATAGACAGGGCTTTGTTCATACCGCTTGTTCTAGCTGCGTTTGCAGTTCTAACGTTTGCACTTGTTGCTACTTTCATACCGAAGAAACCTGCCAGTGTGGAGAAGATTGCACCAATCACGAAGCAGATTGCTGTAGGCCAGTTTACACCAAAACCGATTGCTACGAACAGAACCGCTGCAAAGATAACCAGAATTTTGTATTCTGCGCTCAGGAAAGCATTTGCACCTTCTCTGATGCTGCCAGCGATTTCTTTCATTCTGTCTGTACCTTCGTCCATTGCATTTACTTTACCTGCAAGAACAAAAGCAAACAGCAGCGCCACGA
>CALASU010000168.1 GCA_937888765.1 uncultured Clostridia bacterium
GCGGCGGCAATGTCTATGAGCATTGGGTAGCAAAGGATCTGCTTGCTTATCTGCTTCTGGCAGAAAATGAGGAATCTGACAGTGCTTTGCGGCGTATTCTGAATAAACCGAAGCGATATATCAGCAAGGAACTGCAGGCAGAGGCGGAGCGGATGCCGTATACGCTGTTCAGAAGTTTTTTTGTCTGTCCATCCTTAAAAAAATGGCAGGAGGAACATCTGGAGAATTTAAGACTGGATCTTACGAATCTGAGGAAGAAAAGTCCGTATGATGCTCTGCGGTATGTGCGAAAGGTAATTGGCTATGACAGCTATCTGGAAGACTATGCGGCATATCGGCGTACCAGTGCACAGGTACTCTGGGAAATTGCGGATGAAATCACGGAAACGGCAAAAGATTGTGCGGATATAAAAGCCTTTCGGGAGCGGTTGGAGGAAATGAGCCGTCAGATGAAGGAGCAGGGAAAGAAAAAAGGTGCTTTCGGCACAGGGATTGCACTGCTGACCATGCACGGCGCAAAGGGACTGGAGTTTCATTCTGTTTTTCTGCCGACTTTGGTGGAGGGCAGTGTGCCGCATGAAAAAGGCATGGAACAAATAGAAGAAGAACGCCGTCTGTTTTATGTGGCAATGACGCGGGCAAAAGAGCGTCTGTATCTTTCTGCTGTGCGGCAAAGATATGAAAAGCAGACAAAGCCCTCTCGTTTTCTGACAGAACTGGGGCTGAATACGGCGGCTTTCTTTGAAACTGATGCGAAAAAGTAAAAAAGCCTTTCAAAATCGAAAAAATGCGATACAATAAAAGAAAAAAGGAAAGCGGCAGAAAGGATGAAATCATATGAAATCATATAAATGGAAAAAGAAAGTTTCCGCAGTCATTGCTTTGATTATGGCGGCTACTATGGTGCTGAGTCTGATTGCACCGTTTATCGGTCACGGAATTGCCTGATCAAAAACATAGCAAAAAAGTGTGAAAAATTTTGAAATGCATATTGTAATTTTGTGTAACCTTCGATATGATAGAAAAAGCTGTATGATTTTTTGAGAAAATTTGTCGAAAGAGAAACTTGATTCAAAAAACAGTCTTCCATATAGAAGAAATAGAACAGAAAAGGGGGCGGAAAAATGGCGGAAGAACAGAACAGCAGACCAAGACGTGCGGCAAAACAGCAGAAAACTGCAAAAAATGGGAAGGCACTGAAAATTGCGGCAGCGGTACTTGCTGCCTGTGTAGTTGGTGTTTCGGCGTATGTCTGGAATGAACACAAAAAAGTAAAGGATCTGCTGGCGGCAGAAAATATTTATCAGGGAATTACGATTGGCGGGGTGTCTGTTGCAGGATTGACACAGGAAGAAGCAGTTGCACTGCTGCAGCCGGATTATACAACAGAAATCGGCAACCAGACATTGACATTATATTATGATGATGCACCCGACGGGGAAGAACACAGATGGGAAATTCCATTTGCGGAAATCGGTGCCGGGTATGATGTAGAAGCGGCAGTAAAGGCGGCATATGAACTTGGCAGAACAGGTGAGGAAAAAGAACGCTTTGCTGTAGGGAAAGAACTGCTGAAAAACGGCAGAGATTTTGAGGTGGAATATACCTGTGATTCCGAAATGCTGCAGAATAAACTGACAGCGGTTGCAGAAGAATTTGACCGTGAGGCAAAGGACAGTGAACTGACCAGAAGCAGCGGCAAATTCAACATCACAAAAGAACAGAAAGGCTATGCCATGAATCAGGAGCAGACAAAGGCGGCAGTGGCGGCGGTACTGGATACCCGTACCAGCGGTACAGCTGAAGTTGTGGCTGATATCATAGAGCCTAAAATTACAGCTGAGGCAAACAGTCATGTAACAGACCTGATTGGTTCTTACAAAACAACATTCAACAACAGTGACCCCAACAGAAACAATAACCTTGTGGTGGGCTGCAGATATATCAACGGTACCGTGATTGCGCCCGGAGAAGTATTTTCTGCAAATGCAGAGCTGGGAAGCCAGACAGCGGCAGGCGGCTACAAGAATGCGGGTGTATACGTAAACGGCAAGGTAGAACAGGGCATGGCAGGCGGCGTTTGTCAGATTACTTCTACTGTGTACAATGCGGCAATTCTTGCAGAACTGGAAATCGTGGAGCGTTCTCCCCATTCTATGACAGTAGGTTATGTGCCTCTGGGCAGAGATGCGGCAGTTGCAGGAACTTATAAAGACCTGAAATTTAAAAATAATACACAGTATCCTGTTTATGTGGAAGCCTATGCAAGCGGCGGACAGCTTGTGGTAAATCTGTTTGGACACGAAGTACATAATGCAGGCAGAAAGGTAGACTTTGAAACGGTTTATGAAGCAACCATTCCCAAGCCTGCAGAAGTAATCAAGGAAGACCCTGAAAAACCCGAGGGCGAAAGAACAATCACATCTAAGGGCAGAACAGGCTGTAAGGTCAGCGTGAAAAAGATCGTATATGAAAACGGAAAGCAGATCAGCAATGACTGGTTCAGCAGTTCTTCTTATCGTGCGGCGGCAGACTATGTGACAGTTGGTACGAAAAAGCCAGAAGCGGCACCTGCGGCAGAAACAGCGGCAGAAACAGCTCCTCCAACAGATGTGGGCGGTGCACAATAATCAGTATCAGAACAAAACCTCTGTGGGGAAAGCCCGACAGAGGTTTTTTATAGAAAAGGTTCAGAAAAAGGGTTCGTTCAAAAGAGTTTATGAGCCGAATCTGAACCCAAAAGGAAAGGAAGTTTAGGAAGATGTTTGAAATCGGAAAAATTCCGCCCGAGATTCTGGAGCGGATTGTGATGAATCCCATGATGGCGAGCAAAGTGAAGCGGAAAGATGTGCTTCTGCGTCCTGCTACGGGCGAGGACTGCTCTGCAATTGATCTGGGCGGGGAAATCTGTATCCTTTCTACAGACCCCATTACAGGTGCGGCAAAGGATATCGGCTATCTGGCGGTACAGATTAACTGCAATGATATTTATTCTGCGGGTGCAGAGCCTATGGGGGTGCTTCTGACGGTTCTGCTGCCTCCCGAAAGCACAGAAGAGCTGCTGGAAGAAATCATGGGCGGCGCACTGAAAGCAGCAGAGGAGCTGCATATTGAAATTCTCGGCGGACATACCGAAGTAACAGATGCCGTTTGCAAGCCTCTGATCTCCGCGGCAGTCATCGGCAAAACCAGAGGCAGAAAGATGATTTCCACAGGAAGTGCAAAAGCGGGACAGGCTGTTGTGATGACAAAATGGGCAGGCACAGAGGGGACTGCCATTCTGGTGAAGGAATGGAAAGAAGGTCTGAAAGCATACCTTTCCGAAGAAGAACTGAAAGAAGCACAGGAAATGAAAGAATTCCTTTCTGTAGGCAAAGAATCTGAAATTGCATTTACACACGGAGCAACAGCAATGCACGATGCAACAGAGGGTGGTATTCTGGGTGCTGTATGGGAAGTGGCAGAATGCTCCGGTCTTGGTGTGGAAGTATTTGCGGATGCGATTCCCATGAAAGAAGTGACCAGAAAAATCTGTGCGGCAATGGGCATTGACCCTCTGCGTCTGATTTCCAGCGGTACAATGATTATTGGTACGGATGACGGGGAAGGTCTTGTAAAAGCACTGCAGGCGGAAGGAATCGAAGCGGCAGTGATCGGCAGACTGACAGAGGGGGAAAAGCTCCTGCAGCAGAATGGCATGACAATGCCTCTGGAACAGCCCAAGAGTGATGCCCTTTATGATGCAAAACTGCCCGAACAGGTGTAAGGAGGGTTTGACATGAAAGAATTTATTGCAAAGCGTGTACAGGATATGGAATGGTCGGGTATCCGTAAATTTGCGGATATTGCGGCGCAGGTGCCGGATGCTCTTTCTCTCTGTGTAGGCGAACCCGATTTTAAAACACCCGAAAGAGTACGCCGTGCGGCAATGCAATCTCTGGAAGAAGGCAAAACACGCTATTCCATGAATATGGGGCTGCCAGAACTGCGGGCGGCAATTGCGCATTATATGGAGCGTCGTTTTGGGCTTGTGTATGACCCTGCACAGGAAATTCTGTGTACGATCGGGGCTTCCGAAGCAATCGACGTTGCTCTGCGTACCATTATCGAGCCGGGGAATGAGATTCTGGTAGTCGAACCCTCTTATGTGGCATATAAGCCTGCGATTGCACTGGAGCATGGTGTGCCTGTAGTAGTAGAAACAAAGGCAGAAAACGAATTCAAGCTGACAGCAGAGGAACTGGAAGCGGCAATCACACCCAGAACAAAGGCACTGATTCTCCCCTATCCCAATAACCCGACAGGGGCGATCATGGAAAAAGAGGATCTGGAAAAACTGGTTCCCGTGATTCTGAAACATGATCTGCTTGTCATTTCCGATGAAATCTATGCAGAGCTGACATACGGCGGCAAAAATCATGTTTCCATTGCTTCTTTAGAGGGGATGTGGGAAAGAACGATTGTGCTGAATGGCTTTGCAAAATCCTTCTCTATGACAGGATGGAGATTGGGCTTTGCGGCAGGTCCGACAGAGCTGATTCAGGCGATGCGTAAGGTACACGCTTACGTAATCATGTGTGCCCCTGCGGCAAGCCAGTACGGTGCGATTGAAGCCCTGCGGGACGATGCCCTTTGTGATGCGGATATTGCCGTGATGCGGGAAGCATATGATGAAAGAAGAAAATATCTCTTAGGGGAATTCAACCGTCTGGGGATGAAGTGCTTTGAACCCAGAGGGGCATTTTATGTATTCCCTTCTATTCAGCTGACAGGACTTAGTTCTCAGCAGTTCTGCGAAAGACTGCTGTTTGAGGGCGGCGTGGCGGTAGTGCCGGGTGATGCCTTTGGCGAAAGTGGGGAAGGCTTTGTGCGCATTTCCTATGCTTACAGCATGGAACAGCTGAAAATCTGTATTGCAAAGATCGAAGAATTTTTGAAGCAGCGCGGCTGTCTGTCATAAAATATAATACTTTTCACAAAACAAACGCCTTGGGGAGAGAATCTCTGAGGCGTTTTTTGTCAAAACTTAACAAAAATTTAAGATGTTGTTCTATTGACGAAGCGGGCAAAGTATGAGATGATACCTCTCAATTATCTATCAGAAATTTTTATATTTAAAGGAGTGTATGAAATTTTATGTATATTGGGCCTATAGTGCTGCAGGTTGTTCTGATCGGCTTGAATGCTGTGTTTGCCAGTGCGGAGCTTGCTGTGATTTCAATGAATGATGCAAAGCTGCAGAAAATGGCAAAGGACGGGGATGTTCGGGCGAAGCGTCTGGTTTCTCTGACAGAACAGCCTGCGAAATTTCTGGCAACGATTCAGGTGGCGATCACATTGGCGGGGCTTTTGGGTTCTGCGTTTGCGGCGGAAAACTTTGCAGGGGCATTGGTGGCGGCAGTGCAGAAAACAGGCGTGGGAATTTCGGAAAGTGTGCTGAAATCTGCGGCGGTATTTCTGATTACGCTGGTGCTTGCATACTTCAATCTGGTATTCGGGGAACTTGTGCCAAAGCGTGTGGCGATGAAAAAGACGGAAAGCATGGCTTTGGGGATGAGCGGTATTCTGACAGGTGTTTCTAAAGCGTTTTCTGCTCTGGTAGCACTGCTGACTGTTTCCACAAACGGGATTCTGAAACTGATGGGGATTGACCCTGAGGATGAGGAAGAAGTGGTTTCCGAAGAAGAAATCTATATGATGCTTGAGGTCGGCAACGAAAAAGGGACGATTGATAAAGAAGAAACGCAGTGGATTCGTAACGTATTCGCGTTTGACGATACTTCTCTGGAAGAAATCTGTACCCATCGTGTAGATGTGGTTGCTCTGGCATTGGAGGAATCCATGGAAGAATGGAACGAGATTATTCTGCAGAGCCGCTTTACCTATTATCCTGTGTATGACGAGGATCTGGACGACATTGTTGGGGTATTGAATACAAAGGATTATTTCCGACTGAAAGACAAAAGCAGAGAATCTGTATTGCAGTATGCGGTGGAAAAACCTTACTTTGTGCCGGAAATCATGAAAGCCGATGTGCTGTTCCGTAATATGAAGAAAGAACGGAAATCCTTTGCGGTGGTGCTGGACGAATACGGCGGCTTAAGCGGTACTGTCAGTTTGCATGATCTTCTGGAACTGCTGGTGGGCGATATTTATGAGGATGAAAAAGAAATCCTGCCTGTTTCTGCGGATACATGGAGGATCAAAGGCTGTGCGTCTCTGGATGATGTAGTGGAAATATTGGGGGTTTCTTTGCCTGTGGAAGAATATGATACGTTCGGTGGGTACATTTTTGGTACATTAGGGAAAATTCCTGAGGATGGCACACACTTCACACTGGAAGCGGATGGTATGGAAATCCGTGTGGAACAGATTGAAAATCACAGAGTGACAGAAGCTATAGTGTTGTATCAAAACAAAAAGGAAGAAGAAACAAAAGAATAAAAATAGAAAAAAAGATGCACCTTTGTCCGTGACAGGGGTGCATTTTTCCGTGGTTTATGATATTATACTTCTATGCAAAGTGATATAGAAACGGAGGGAACTTCTATGGATGAAAAAATGAAACAGTTAAAGGAATGGATCGACGGAAGCGATAACATTGTATTTTTTGGCGGTGCGGGGGTATCCACAGAAAGCGGGATTCCTGATTTCCGTGGGGAAAAAGGGATTTTTCATGCAATCAATGAATATGGCGTGCGCCCCGAAGTGATTCTGAGCCATACCTTTTTTGAACAGAATCCCGAGGTCTTTTTCAAATATTATAAAAAATCTCTGCTGTTTCCCGATGCAAAGCCCAATGACTGTCATAAGGCACTGGCGAAGCTGGAAGAAATGGGTAAGCTGAAAGCGGTTGTTACACAGAATATTGATGACCTGCATCAGAAAGCGGGCAGTAAGACAGTGTATGAACTGCACGGCACATTGTATAAAAACTACTGTCTGAAATGCGGCAAGACATTCGATCTGGACTATGTGACAGCGGATGACGGGATTACCCGCTGTGATGCCTGCGGCGGTATTGTACGCCCTGACGTAGTACTGTATGAAGAAGGTTTGGATGATGATACGGTATATGCGGCTGTAAAAGCAATCAGCGAAGCGGATATTCTGATTGTAGGGGGGACAAGTCTGAATGTGTACCCTGCGGCGGGGCTTTTAAACTATTACAGAGGGAAAAAACTGGTGCTGATTAACAAATCCGCAACACCTTATGACAACAAAGCGGCACTTGTGATTGCAGAAAACATCGGGGAAGTATTTAAAAAGATTGTTCTGGATGAATAAAACCTTGGGGGCGTTGCCCCCAAACCCCCGCGAGGGGGTCACCCCCTCGACCCGATACTGCATCCGCATATATGCGGATGCAAAGAGGATAAAAATGGATTTTAACTGTAATTGATAGAAAAAAAGAAAGAATTTTAAATGCTGAAAGCCTTGTTTTTCAAGGCTTTTGTCGATTTCTGGAAATTTTTTTGAAATTTTTTGAAATTTATGCTTGACAATTTAAAACTCTTTTGCTAGAATAATCCTTGCACTACGGAAGTGCAGTGAACTTTGAAAACAGAATAGCGTAGATAAAACACAACCCATAGTCAATTCAAGCAAACGGAAACGAATGCTAAATAATGACAAGAGTTTGCCGGTTTAGAAAAAACCGGAGGATTAGCCAG
>CALASU010000169.1 GCA_937888765.1 uncultured Clostridia bacterium
GCACGCCTTTGTCCATTGGGAGTCGATATACTGCTGATTGTTTTTGCCTGTTGGTAATACCCTTGCACCTGAAAAAAGGAACATTGCTGCAAAGCCGAATACTGTAAAATACATACCGAAGCCTGCTTTTGTAATGACTGCCCAGATACCGTAAACGCCCGATGCAAGCCCCAGCAGTACAATCGCCAGTGCCGCCCAGCGGTAGGCGGGGTTCGTACATTCATTGATGCGCTTCGCTTTTGCACTGCGGCTCAGTGTATCTCCGACAGAAGGCGTTTTTTCCAGAAAGGCTCTTGCTTTTTCCAGTTTTCTGATTTCTTTTTTTGCCTGTTCGGAAAGGATGGTTTCCCGACGTTTCTTTTCTTCCAGTGCCGCCTGTTCGGCACGTTTTTTCTCAATGGCTTCACTCAGCAGGGGGATCTCGGGATGCACACTGCCAATATAGGAAAGAATAGCATCTACATCTTCCTCGTGTTTAAAGATGCACTGTTTTTCTGTGCCATTATCAAAAATGACTAC
The DNA here is from genome assembly GCA_937888765.1 of uncultured Clostridia bacterium. GTDB lineage: Bacteria > Bacillota > Clostridia > Lachnospirales > Anaerotignaceae > Anaerotignum_A. The sequence goes on from CALASU010000169.1 coordinate 520, forward strand.
CAGATACGGCATAGAGGCAAAGATCCCTTTTCCTGTAAAGCCGCCCTTGCTCATGGCAACACGCTTGAACACACGTCTGATTGCAGAAAACGGCACGTAATATACCCGTTCTATATAAAAACTGTTCAGATACACCGCTTCCTGTCCGACACCGCAGGGGCCGAATCGTTTACATTTTTTCTTATCTGTCCGCAAAACCTCTGTTTGCAGTACTGTTTCACTCAATGGCTTCAAAAACATATCCATTTCTCCTATACCTTTTTTTGTATTGTATCAGAAAAAGACAGCAATAACAAACTGCCGCAGGAAAATCCTCTGCGGCAGCCGTTTTTTGGTCATTATCTGCCCTTCAGGCTGCTGTAGTCAGGCTGAGGGTTCTTTTTGGTTACATGCAGGAAGAATGCAAGGAAAGCAACTGCTGCGATGATACCGATAGGGCAGGCAATGCCAATGCCCAGATTCAGACATTCGCCTGCTGCTACGAAGTATGTAACAGAAACTGCACTCATAAATGTAGCGGGAACTGCTGTCAGCCAGAAGTTTTTCTTTTCCATGAACAGGAACATACTAGCTGTCCAGAGTACGATCATAGCCAGTGTCTGGTTTGTCCAGCTGAAGTAACGCCATACGATAGAATAATCCAGCTGGCTGATCAGACCGCCTATACCCAACAGAGGAACACACAGATACAGTCTGTTTTTCCAGTCGTTCTGGTCCATACCGAACCAGTCTGCCAGTGTCAGACGAGCGGAACGGAATGCTGTATCGCCGGATGTGATAGGACAAACGATAACGCCTACCATAGCCAGAGCAACACCAACGCCGCCCATTGTTTTTGCACAGACATCATAGATTGCCGCAGACTGACCCATAGCCAGAGCTTCCTGCAGACCTGTGCTCAGACCGCCTGTTACCGCATAGATGGAACAGCCTGCTGCTGCCCAGATCAGTGCGATTACGCCTTCTGCTGTCATTGCACCGTAGAATACAAAACGACCCTGTCTTTCACTCTTCATACAGCGTGCCATCAGAGGGCTCTGTGTGGAGTGGAAACCGGAAATCGCGCCGCAGGCAACTGTGATGAACATGAAGCACCATATAGGTGTGCTTGCAGGATGCATATTTGTAAAGTTTGTCCAGATTTCAGGGATTACATATTCGGAATTTGTAAAGATACCGATAGCAACACCAACTGCCATTACAATCAGACAGATACCGAACAGAGGATAAATTTTACCGATGATCTTATCTACAGAAACGAATGTAGCGATAAAGTAGTACACCAGAATGATAACTGTCCAGACTTTTACATTGGTCAGCATACCTGTTGTACCGCCGTTGCCGATCAGTGTTGTAATCAGACCTGCAGGACCTACAGCAAATACAGTACCTACCATGATCAGCAGAACAACGCTGAAGATACGCATAACGGTTTTCATCTTTTTGCCCAGATAGATACCTGTTACTTCTGCGATGGATACGCCTTCGTTACGGGCACTCAGCATACCAGAGAAGTAGTCATGCACACCGCCGGCAAAGATAGAACCGAATGTGATCCAGAGGAACACAATGGGACCCCACAAAGCACCCTGCATGGCACCGAAGATGGGACCAAGACCTGCAATGTTCAGCAGCTGTACCAGGAATAATTTCCACTGAGGCATAACAACGTAGTCTACGCCGTCATTGATACGAACAGCGGGTGTTTCTCTGTCATCGGGTGCAAATGTATTTTCTACAATTTTACCATATACAAAGTAACCGCCGATCAGGACAGCCAGACAAACAAAAAAACTAATCATACTTTTCACGCTCCTTTCTTTAAAAATAATGATGTATAATATAGTTTTTTTGGCATGGAAAAAATCTTTTTTATAGTAATATTTTTATAGTAATATTTATCTTTTGTAGTGCAGACAGAAGGTGTATTTATTCATTCTGTTTCAGCTAAAGGAAGGTAATTTTCATATCATAAATATATAATAGCAATTTCTGTTTTTAGTGTATACAAAATTTGTCTAAACAGTTGAAATGGCTGTTTTAACTACAATAAAAATGACATAAAGTGTCGAAAATATTGCATGATGAATTTTGAAGAAAAAGGAAGATGATTGCCAAAAAAGAAAAAAGTTCTTATACTTAAATATAAAGAACGTGTTAAGGAAGAGAGGAATAAAATGGACTATTCTCTGATTAGAAATCTGGCTTTCAGCATCAGCTTTCTGGTTCTGATTGCACATATATCCAGCCGGATTACTATATTGAAAAAGCAGCTGCTCAATCACCAGAGAGATCTGAAAGGAACGGCTTTACTGATCGTGTTTTTTACGTTTATCAGTATCCTTTCCACGTATATCGGCATAGGGGTCAATGGTGCGATTGTCAATACAAGATCTATCTGTGTCTTATCTGCGGGGCTGATTGGCGGGCCTGTTGTCGGAATGACCTCGGCGGTGTTTACGGGCCTGCACAGATGGCTGTTTGATATTGGCGGGTTTACATCGCTTTCCTGTGCCTGTGCTACAGTTTTTGTAGAGGGCGGATTAGGCTGTCTGTTTCATCGTGCTTTTATAGAAGGGAGATTGAAGCGGACCAAACTGATTTTGCTTGCTTTTGTTTCGGAAATCGGTCAGATAGTGCTGATCCTGTTGTTAAGCAGACCGCTTGCGGATGTGATTGCTTTGCTTGACATTATTGCTTTGCCTATGATTCTGACAAATTCGTTTGGGATTATCGTCTTTATTGGTGCATTTCAATATATTTTTCTGGAGCAGGAAAGCATTGCGGACCGAAAGGTAAGTCAGGCAATTACAATCGCCAGAAGCTGTCTGCCGTATTTTAGAAACGGGCTTTCCAATCAGAAGGATATGGATAAAATTACAGAAAGTATCTGTCAGAATTCTCCCTGTGTGGGGGCGGCTATTATTGATGAAAACAGGATTTATTCCTGTTATGGAAAACTGCATCTGAAAGAGGAATTGCCTTTTATGCGCCAGGCAATGCAGGAAAGAAGATGTACCGCTGTACATACAGAAAAAGAATGTCCGCAATTAGCAGAGGTTCTGCTGGAGCATATCGTGATCGCTGCTCCGCTGCTGAAAGAAGAAAGCAATATCGTTGTCGGCTGTCTTATTTTATTAGAGCCCAAACGATGGATTGATGTAAATAAAGAGTACCTTTTTGCAGAAAGTCTGGCGGCCTTTTTTTCTTCCCAGCTGGAGCTTTCGCAGATTGCGTATCAGAAAGAGCTGCTTCGTAAGGCAGAATGCAAACGTCTGCAATCGCAGGTAGACCCACATTTCCTGTTTAACAGTCTGAATACGATTTCGTATTTCTGCCGCAGTAAACCGGATCATGCAAAGGAATTGCTTCTGCTTCTGGCAAAATATTATCGCTTCTCTATCCGACAGGAGGATACCTTGATTCCGCTGTCGAAAGAATTGGAGCATATTGATATTTATCTGCAGTTGGAAAAAGCAAGATTTGAAGAAAAACTGATTTATGAACAGAGAATTTCTTCCGATTTTCAGGAAAATATACAGATTCCTTCCTTATTATTGCAGCCAATCGTTGAAAATGCAATTCGTCATGGTGTCAGTGCAGACGGCACGAGATTTGTATGCGTAAGCATTGAGCAGACGATGGAAAGGCTGACAATCAAAATAGAAGATCATGGATCGGGATTTCCGGAAGAAGTCCTGAAAGGACTTGAGGAAGACGTGATGGATGCAGAACATATTGGTCTGTTGAATGTTCACAGAAGGCTGAAATGTATTTACGGTGCAAACCACGGGCTTTCTGTTTTATCTACAGCAAGCGGCTCTGTTGTAACAATTGAAATACCATTGTGTAAGGAGAATGAGATATGAGAATACTGATTGCAGATGATGAAGGCCCTGCAAGAGGAGAATTGCGGGAACTGCTTTCAGATCTGGTACAGAATGCAGAATTTACGGAAGCGGCATCCGGTACGGAGGCACTTGAAACCATAAGCCGACAGGAGTTTGATGTTTTATTTGTGGATATAAACCTTGGGGATATTATGGGGACAACGGTTGCGAGTGCGGCAAGGAAACTGCAGCCGGAAGCGGCAGTTGTGTTTGCGACAGCGTATACGGAGTATGCAGTAAAGGCATATGAAATCGGTGCAATGGATTATATTCTGAAACCTTTTGAACCAGAAAGGATTGCACAGACGCTGGAGCGTCTGCGCAGCAGAATCCAGCCGAATACAGTACAGCTTTCCAGTAATAAACTGGCATTGACTGTGGAAAAAAAGATTGTCGTGTTCCCTGTTGAGGAAATTGTGTATATCGAAACGCACAATCGCGGCAGTCTGCTGCATACAACGACAGAAGATATAGAAACGACATTTTCAATCGGGAATCTGGAACAGCGTCTGATGGGACATTCCTTTTTCCGTATTCATAAGAGCTTTCTGGTTAATCTGGAGTATATTGCGTCTATTTCTTTGTGGCAGAACGGCAGCTATATAATGAAGATGAAGGGGTATGAAAAAGAATTTCTGCCGATTGGCAGAAGTCAGTTTAAGGTATTGAAAACAATGTTTCAGTTATAATGCGTAAGAAGGCGGTGTGGATACACTGCCTTTTGCTGTTTATAAAATCATAAAAAGAATGGATAACGATAAAAAGTATGGTATTATGATAAAAAATGCTGATACAATCACGGAGATGATTTTAAGGAGGAAATAGATATGAAGAAAAGAATACTGTCTGTCCTGTTATCCTTGTCAATGGTATTTTCTTTGATGCCGACAACAGTATATGCCGCAGATATCAGAGAATTGATGAACGACGCACCTCTGCGGCCTGTATGGAATGAACTGCATGGCGAGCGGGCGGACGAGATTCTGGCGGAATGCGGTTATGGCGAAGAGGATACCTATACGGTGTTTAAAAACTGCTATGACTGGCTTGTCAACAATGTCCGTTACAGAACAGACAGTGATCCTGTAGACAGCAGATCATTGACATTTTCTGTCAATATGGATCAGGGGTCTATCAATGCCCGTGCATATGGCCCGTTTTATCAAGGGGTAGGTGTCTGCGATGAGTATGCAGGTGCGTTATATGTTCTGGCACAGGCGATTGGGCTGAAACCATATTATTTCAGAGGGGAAACCCGTAAAAGAGGCGGCGGCTATATAGTACATTCCTGGATGGGGGTGGAACTGAATAAAGAGATTTACATATTTGATCCGCAGGTTGAGGATGATGTGGCAAAGGGCGGCGAGATTCAGTATTATTATTTCGGCAAAACATTCGAGGAACTGGGCGGTTCTCATATTTTGAATGAAGAACTGTTTAATACCTTCAAAAAGGAAAGCGGTTATCTTGATATGGAAGAAGAAGTTGTATATGATACAGAGGAATCTCTTTATGACAATGATGCTGAAAGTACTTTGGAAGATGCAGAAGAAATCCGAGTGAGTGAGGATGAGGAACAGACGGTGGATTCGGAAGAAATCGAGGACATTGAAGATATTGAAGATATTGAAGATATGGAAAAGGCAGAGAATGCAGCAGAAATCCAAATGACTGAGGATACGGAACAGCGGACAGGTGCAGATGGGATTCGGGTGACTGTGAATGGCGAGCAGATTCTGTTTGACCAGCCGCCGACGATTGTTGAGGACAGGACATTGGTTCCGCTGAGAGCGATTTTTGAGGCTCTGGGAGCGACGGTAAGCTGGGATCAGCATACAAAAATGATCATATCCGAAAAAGATGGGACTTTGGTTGTTTTGCAGCTGGATCATACAGAGATGTATAAGAATGGGATTGCTGTGAAATTAGCTGTCCCCGCAATGATGATCAATGAAAGAACCTTAGTACCGACAAGAGCGGTTGCGGAGGCATTTGGATGTGATGTAACATGGAATGAAAGAGCGCAGACGGTAGAAATCAACGGATAAAGAATGATTCTGTTTGTAAACAGATAGAAAAAACAGGCTGGAAAGAAAGAATTCCTTTATTCCGCCTGTTTTTCTGGCTTATTTTTTGATATAATAAAATTTAATGGCAAAAATTCAGAGTTACTTCATTTTTATAATGTATTATTGATGTAAGAAAATACCGTCGAAGATTTTCTGCATGAAAACGCTTTGTTCTGTATGGAATTCTGAAAAAATAAACAAAAGAAAAAAGAAAAAAGAAAGGAGAGATTTTATGGCTTTGCCGGATATGATTACAGATCTGGCGGTTATGCTGCTGACTGCCGGCTTTGTAACGATTCTTTTTAAAAAAATCAACCAGCCATTGATTCTTGGATACATTCTGGCTGGTTTTCTGATTAGCCCGTATTTTCCGATGTTCTTCAATGTAGAGGATGTGGCTTCGATTGACCTGTGGAGTGAAATCGGTGTTATCATTCTGATGTTCTACATAGGTCTGGAATTTAATCTGCTGAAACTGGCGCAGATGGGGGGCACGGCCGTCATATCGGCTTTCGTAAAGATTCTGGGGGTTATACTGACTGGCATGGGGGTTGGACATCTATTAGGCTTTTCGATGTTTAACTGCATATTCCTTGGATGTATGCTTTCCATCAGTTCTACTGCTGTCATCCAGAAAAGTTTTGAAGAAATGGGCATTAAGAATGAAAAATATGCGCAGCTGGTCATGGGGACATTGATCATGGAAGATATTCTGGCAATTTTTATGCTGGTTATTCTCTCCACAATTTCTGTCAGTCAGAATGTTTCCGGTTCTGAATTGGCGATCAATCTGGCGATGATGCTGTGCTATCTGGTTGTATGGCTGATTCTGGGGATTTATATGCTTCCCGCATTCCTGAACAGGGTCATTGATCTGATGACAGATGAAATGCTGTTAATTTTATCTCTGGGGGTTTGCTTCGGCATGGTACTGATCGCAAACTTCTTAGGCTTTTCTTCTGAACTGGGGGCTTTCCTTGCAGGCTCTCTGCTGGCGGGTACGATGCACGCAGAGCGGATTGAACATATCACCAAAGGGGTAAAAGATATGTTTGTTTCTATCTTCTTCCTCTCTGTAGGTATGATGGTAGACCCTGTGGCAATCGTAGAATATGCACCGATGATTATTCTGATTACCATTGTAGCGGTAATTTCCAAGCTGATTTTTGCGACACTGGGTATGCTGCTGAGCGGGCAGACGCTGAATACTGCAATTAAGAGTGGTTTTTCTCTGGCTCCCATCGGGGAATTTTCCTTTATTATTGCCAGCCTTGGGGTAAGCTTAGGGGTTATGGACGCATATCTCTATCCCATCATTGTATCTGCCGCAGTCATTACGACTTTCCTGACACCTTGTCTGATCAAGAATTCGGATAAGTCAATTGCTTTCCTGCAGAGCAAACTGCCGGAGGTTCTGGTAACAAAAATCAATCAGTATACCTCGTCGGATCAGACAGAGGATGCGACCGATCAGGACTGGAATGCATATATCCGCAGATACATTTCTCGTATCGGTATTTACGGTATCATTATGCTGGTAGCGGCGATTACCGGCACGAAATGGCTGAATCCTCTTCTGTCGGAAACAATGGGGGAATTCCCTGCGGAACTGCTGACAACAGTTGGTATCTTTCTGATTATTGCAATATTTGTCAGACCGATGATGGACCCGCATAATAATCATTATACCTGCCTGTGGCTGAAGAAAAAATCCAATCATCTGCCTTTGCTGGTAATGATTTTTCTGAAACTGGCACTGATTTCTGCCATCGCTATGATGCCTTTGTATGTATTTTTTGATCTGCCTCTGTGGATTCTTCTGATTATCTGTGTGATTTATGTTCTGATTATGGCTAGGAGTGAATTCTTCTCTGTGCCTTATTTAAGACTGGAAACACGTTTTCTGAGAAACCTGAATGAACGTATTATCGAGAATGCAAGCAAGGACGGCAATAAACAGCATGCATGGCTGAATGAAGAGCTGCATATCATTTCCCTGATTGCGCCTGAGGATGCGGAGTATTTAGGGGTTCCGCTGGCTTCTCTGCAGTGGGGCAGACGATTCAATGTTTATGTTGTAAAAATCAGACATGGCGGCAAACAGATGATTCTGCCCGGGCCTAAGGCTGTGATCCAGCCGGGGGACAAAATTTATGTTCTGGGGGATCTGAAAGCGATTGAAAACTTCTATCGTCTGGTAAAAATGGAACCGCCCAGACCGCCGAGAACACTGAAAGAATTTATGGACAGCGGCTATCCTGATCCCGACAATGCACTGGCAATCTGTGCGATTCAGGTAACGGGTACGGAAGCGTATGTCAATAAGCCTTTGCGAAACGGTATCATTCGTAACAAGTTCCATTGTGCTGTACTTGGCTTGCAGCAGGACGGCTATCCCATCATCATGCCGGATATCAATACGGTGATCTGTAAGGGTGATTTGATCTGGGTCATGGGCTCCAATACGCATGTGGGGGCACTGGTAGCGGAAAGTTCTCTGGAAGATGTATTCGAAGAAGCAATGGAAGATACAAAAAATCTGTAATTTTAAAAGTACAAAAAAGAAGGGGCTGTGAAAATGATATGTTCTCTGTCAAGTAGACAGGTCAAATATCTAAAATGAAGTGCTGAATGACCGTACAGGAATGTGCGGTCATTTTTACTTTACAGGAAAGTGCATTTTCTATAAAGCAATACCCCTCCGGAGGATCGCGCTGCGGCGGCAAGGCAGAACGCTTGTCTTTTTGTCGATTTATCTGTAAATTGATGTGCTATTTCTGGAAAGACAGTTGACAATACTTGGGAAAAATTATTATAATAAACAAGGTCAGAGGATATAAAAACTTTGACTGTTTGCTGTTAAGAGACACCTTTTTTAGGAAAAGATGTCATGCTCTAATAAAAAGGGAGAAGATTATCATGAAAAAGAAATTTTTAGCATTACTGATGGCCGGTGTAATGGCAATGGGTATGGTTGGCTGCGGCGGCGGTTCTGAAGCAGAAGCACCCGAAGCACCTGCAGCAGAGGATACAGCAGAAGGCGCACTGGATGTTGTATTTGTTGTAACAGGTCAGCTGGGGGACAAGTCCTTCAATGACTCTGCAAATGCAGGTGTTACAGAAATGGCAGAAACAATGGGCTGCAACACAAAGGTAATTGAAATCGGCCGTGACCAGACAAAATGGCAGCCTACATTTGAAGATCTGGCTGAAGAAGGCGCATATGACCTGATCATTACAAATGGTTCCAATGCAGGTGAACTGGTTCTGTCTATCGCTGAAATGTATCCCGAACAGAAATTTGTACTGTTCGATATGGAAATGGAAGGCGATCACCCCAATGTATACACAATCAGCTACGAACAGAACGAAGCTTCCTATCTGGCAGGTGTTCTGGCGGCAATGGTAACAAAATCCGATATGCCTAATGCCAACGAAGATAACAAGATCGGCTTTGTAGGCGGCGAAGAACATCCCATCATCACAGACTTCCTGGTAGGTTATATCGAAGGTGCGAAATCTGTATCCGAAGATATCAAAGTATATGTTTCCTACATTGGTTCCTGGGATGACACAGCAAAAGGCAAAGAAACAGCTATGGCTCAGTACAACCAGGGCGTAGACATCATCTTCCCCGCAGCCGAACAGGCAGGTCTGGGCTGTGTAGATGCCGCAGTGGAAATGGGCAAATATATCATCGGTGTTGACTCTGACCAGGCAATGCTGTTTAATGGCGTAAGTGAAGAAAAAGCAAACGTAATCCTGACTTCCGTACTGAAAGAAGTAGGCAACTCTCTGGTTCGTGCAGCATCCATGGAAATGGAAGGCAAACTGCCTTGGGGTACATTTGAATCCCTGGGTCTGGCTGAAGAAGGTGTAGGTCTGGCAGATAACCAGTACTATCAGGCAAACGTTCCCGAAGATATCAAAGCGGCAGTTGATGCAGCAAATACAGCAGTTATGAATGGTGAAGTTGTTGTAACATCTGCTCTGCACGCAGATACAGAAACATCTCAGGCGATCATTGACTCTGTAGCTCCCTGATTTATAAGAATGCAAATAGGAATGCAGGTGTTTCGGCACCTGCATTTTTTTCAATAAAGCCTGATACATAAGAAAAGGAACGGTGTATATGGAAAAAGAAATTCTGAAAATGAATCAGATCACCAAGATTTACGGAAATGGTGTCATTGCCAATAAAGATGTTTCTCTTACTGTAAACCGTGGTGAAATTCATGCCCTAATGGGGGAAAATGGTGCCGGTAAGTCCACACTTATGAAAATCCTCTTTGGTTTTGAAGATAAAAATGAAGGGGAGATTATTTTTGACGGACAGAAGTTGGACGGCAAAAAACCTGCTGAAATCATTGAAGCGGGGATTGGTATGGTGCATCAGCATTTTATGCTGGTGGAAAGCCTGCGTGTGTATGAAAATGTAATCCTCGGCATGGAACCCAAGAAAGGACTTGCGACGGATAAGCAGAAGGCAATTCAGCTGGTAAAGGAACTTTCTGAGAAATATAATCTGAAAGTAGACCCTATGGCAAAGGTAGCTGACATTTCCGTAGGGCTGAAACAAAAGGTAGAACTGATTAAGGTTCTGGCGAGAAATGCAAAGCTGCTGATTCTGGATGAACCCACGGCAGTACTGACTCCGCAGGAAACAGATGAATTGTTTGAGCAGCTGCTGTTATTGAAACAGAATGGACATACCATCATTTTTATTTCTCATAAGATCAGAGAAGTAAAGCAGATCTGTGACCGCATTACAGTGCTTCGTCGTGGTCGTCTGGTAGGTACGATGGATGCGGCAAATGCTACGGAAGAAGAAATTTCCAAGTTCATGGTAGGTCGTGATGTTATCCTGAAAATGAATAAACAGCCTGCATCCTTTGGAGAAACCTTACTTAAGGTGGAAAATGTAAGCTTTGAAAATAAGGATAAGAAAAAAGTCCTGAATAATGTCAGCTTTGAAGTGAAAAGAGGGCAGATTCTGGGCATTGCCGGGGTAGAAGGCAACGGGCAGAATGAACTGGCAGAATGTATCTTTGGTTTCCACAAAGGCGTAGAAGGCAAGATCATGTTTGAAGGCAAAAATCTGCTCGACGAAAGCATTAAGGGGATCCGTGAAAGCGGTGTTTCCTATATCCCCGAGGATCGACTGACTACAGGCGTTGCTACAAAGGTTTCCATCTGGGAAAATCTTGTTTCTGATCGTATTGATAAAAAGGAACTCAGAGAAAAGAATCTGCTGAGCCAGAAAAAGATCAGGGACATGTCACAACAGCTCATTAAGGATTATATCATCCTCTGCAGAAATGAAAATCAGGAAGTAGGTATGCTTTCCGGCGGTAACATGCAGAAGGTCGTTGTAGCCAGAGAATTTTCTGCAAATCCGGATCTTCTGATTGCCAACCAGCCAACTCGCGGTATCGATGTAGGTGCCAATGAATTTATCTGGAAACGTATCATAGAACTGCGTGACCAGGGGAAAGCGATTATGCTGATTTCAGCCGATCTGAACGAAGTACTGGAGCTGAGCGACAGTATTATGGTTATGTGTGACGGCGAAGTTGCCGGGTATTTTGAAGATAGCAAAGAAGTAAGCGAATATGAACTCGGTCTGTATATGCTTGGATTGAAAAAACAGGGACAGGAGGGAGCAGCGGAATGAATTCAAAAAAGAAGAAAAGTAAATTAGGTATGGTAGAAGCACTGCGTACCTGTGTAGCTGTAGGCTTTTCCCTGCTTCTGGTGTGCGTGGTGGTATTTGCCATCAGCGCAACGCCGGGCCCTGCATTATTTGACTTTCTCATCGGACCGCTGACTTCTCCCAGAAGAATGGGGAATGTTGTGGAAGCCTGTGTGCCTTTGATGTTTACAGGGCTTTCTGTTATCCTGCTGCAAAGAGCAGGTCTGTTCAACCTTGCCATGGAAGGTGCTTTTTTCATCGGGGCAGTTGCGGCGGCGGCGGCGGCGCTGACGTTCCAGCTTCCGGATACGCTGAATCTGATCGTATCCTTGGGTGCGGCTTCTCTGGCAGGTGCTGTTGTCTGTGCGATTCCTGCACTGCTGAAAGTGAAATGTAATGCAAACGTACTGGTAACATCCTTGATGCTGAACTATGTATGTCTGTATTTTGGTATGTGGATCATCGTCGATTTCTTTGCCGATCCTTCCATGAGTGCCAACTATTCTTATCCTTTCCCCGAAGGGATGCTCCTGACAAAGCTGGTTCCCAGAACAAGAATCAATACGGGTATCATTATCTGTGCGGCATGTATTTTCCTGGTATGGCTCCTGCTGAACAAAACATCCTTTGGCTATAAGGTAACTATGGTCGGGAAAAATGAACGTATGGCACGCTATTCCGGTATGAATATCGGCAGATTGATCACAGGCTCTGCCCTCATTGGCGGTGTGCTGGCCGGTTTAGGCGGCGGCGTTGACCTGTTTGGTATGTATCCTCGTTTTCAGTATTCAGGGCTTACCAACTATGGCTGGGACGGTATTCTGATTGCGATTGTTGCCCGTCATAAGGCGCAGTATGTACCGTTTGCTGCACTGTTCCTTGCTTATATGCGTACAGGTGCGGATATTATGTCCAGAAATAACGATATTCCTTCTGAAATGATTATGGTGATTCAGGCCATTGTAATTGTCCTGATTTCTGCACAGGCAATCCTGAGCAAATATCGCAGCCGAATCATTGTGCAGGAAGCAAGGGAATATGAACAGGAGGTGCAGTGATATGAATGAATTTTTACTGACGATTCTCTCTGCTGATTTTATCTTTACAGTGATTCGTGTTATGACACCGATCCTTTTTGCGGCATTGAGCTGTATGGTATTTACAAAGGGCGGTATTGACTCCATTGGGATTGAAGGTATCATGTTGACCTGCTCTATGGCAGGCCCTGTATGCAGTTACTTTACACAGAGTGCATTGGGCGGTGTCATTGGTGCGATCCTTACAGGGATTCTGCTCGCTTTTCTGTTCGGGTATGTTACATTACAGTTAAAAGCGGTGGAAATTCTTGCAGGTATTGCTCTGAATACCATGGCAAGCGGGCTGACAATATTCGTGATTTATTTTGTAGCCGGAGAAAAGGGGTCTACACAAAGCCTGTTCAGTCCTGTGATTCCGAATATTACCATTCCGGGAATTGACAGCATTCCTGTATTGGGGGATATTATCTCCGGGCATAATCTGCTGACTTATGTAGGGATTATTCTGACTTTTGTGCTGGCATATCTGTTTTATTCCACACCACTGGGACTGCGCATCCGCAGTGTGGGCGAAAATGCACAGGCAGCGGCTTCTGTAGGGATCAATGTAATGAAGTATAAGTATATTACGCTTGCGATTGCGGGCACACTGGCCGGTCTGGGCGGTGCATTTATGTCTATGGGCTATGTTTCCTTCTTCTCTAAGGAAATGATTGCAGGCCGTGGTTTTATCGGTATGGCAGCAGAAGCGATGGGCATGGGGAATCCGTTCGGTATTTTCCTTGCATCCAGTCTGTTTGGTATCGCTGACTCTCTGGCGGTTCGTTTGCAGCTGCTGAATTTCCCTACACAGCTGATTCAGACCATTCCATATATGATTACATCTTCTATATTATTCTTAATCCATAAGGCCATTTCATGCACCAATTTATTAGCTTTTTCAAAATCCATAGGCTTGAAAAAGGGAATATGTACTTCTACCGGCATGGCTTTCCTAACTATATAGAATCCACCATCTAAAAAGCAAAAATCTAAATCTAACAGAAAATCTTTTGTAACTATTCTTTCATAAACTTTTAAAAATCGAAGAATTGTTGGCGACTTAATTAGGCGATACGCATCCATTTTCGATGTTGCATAAACCGTAAATGTCTTACTAAATTCTGTACTTGCAAATTCAATTTTTTCTAGTCTTTTCTTATATCCTTTAAACGGATCTACAAAGGTATGAACTTGTATTTCTCCTAAAAACTTATTGGGTAAATCCACATTCAAAAACCAATATGTATTCTTATACTTGATACTCTCTTCTCCCTTTGAATTAGTCTTTCGTTCCATTACATTATACTCATACAATGTAAAATCTAATTCCTCATACTTTGCAGTCATCATTGCCTGAGGGTGTAATTCCCACTCTTTTTCCCAAAAAGACAAATCAGCATGATTAACTTCTTCTATGACAGCCTTTTTCTGAGCATCATTCAGTACCTCTATTCTCTGAATATTTGTAAAATATTTATTCAATGTCTCATCGAAAACCAAATCGCGACATTTCTTCTTATA
>CALASU010000170.1 GCA_937888765.1 uncultured Clostridia bacterium
CTAAAGAAAAGGGTTCCATCAAAATCACTCGCCATTATTTTCATGCGTACCCTTTCCTTTCTCTATTATTTATTTAAATTTGCTTTGAATGCTTCTCTTTGTGCATCCCATTCGTTTACTACTTGTTCAAATACTTCGGCTCCTCTTACCACTGTAGGACAGCATTTTTCTTCTTTTGTGTAATATTTTTCTTTTACAATTTCACATTTTCTTGAACCCATTAATTCTTCAAAACGAGCCACCATTTTCTGTACTACTGCCTTAATTTCTTCCTGGTTGTCGTGCGCTTTTGTTTCTACATAACGGCAAGAAATTGCAGCGATTGCTCCACTTAATACACCACAGATGTCTTTTACAAAAAGACCTCCTCCAAAACCTGCCATCATTCTCATGTCATGTTCGCTTAATCCTAAATTATAATATTCATTCCCAGCGCGAACCGTTGCTTCTGCACAGTTGTATCCCATTTTGTAATATTTTCCTGCAAGATCTTTTAACATATTTAAATTCTCCTTTTTTACCTTTCTTATATTTTAATCTTTATTTTGTTTTGTTGCTTTGCAGCAACGAATAATATCTTATCAGATTTTGTTTTGTTCGTCAAGTACTTTTTTCTGTACTTTTCAACATTTTTCGTTTGCTGTTTTCGCAGCAACGTGTGATATCTTATCACATTTCTTTTCTTCCGTCAAGTACTATTTTTCGTACTTTCAAAGACTATTCTGTTTGCTGTCTTTCGTGACAACGAATGATATAATACCAAATCTCTTTCCATTTGTCAACAACAAATTTCACTTTTTTTAATTTTTCTTATTTTTTCGAGTTTCTTCTATAATAATAGAAAAACGACACCAGTTTTCTCTGGTGCCGTCTGTCTATTTTCTGTTTTCTGAAATCTGCTTATTACAGTTTGAAGGAGCTCTTCAGAGGTACGATACGGTTAAATACCAGATGTTCGTCTGTTGTATCCTTTGTATCTACAATATAATAGCCATTTCTCATGAACTGGAAGCGTTCGCCTTTCTGTGCTTCTTTCAGCGCAGGTTCAACGAAGCATTCTTTCACTTCCAGAGAAGTGGGGTTCATGATCATTTCGCCGTTGGGATCTTCGGGATTGTCCAGCATCATGTGATCGTACAGTCTTGCTGTTGCGGGTACATTTTCTTTCACACTTACCCAGTGCAGTGTACCTTTTACTTTTCTGCCGTCAGGAGCATTGCCGCCTCTTGTTTCAGGATCATATGTGCAGTGTACTTCTGTTACAACACCGTTTTCATCCTTTACGAAGTCTGTGCATGTTACGAAGTATGCACCTTTCAGACGAACTTCCTTGCCGGGAGCCAGACGGAAGAATTTTTTCACAGGTTCTTCCATGAAGTCTTCTCTTTCGATATATACTTCTCTTGTGAAAGGAACTTCTCTTGTGCCCAGTTCGGGATTTTCAGGATTGTTTTCCAGTTCGATCATGTCTACCTTATCTTCAGGATAGTTTGTGATCACCAGTTTCAGAGGATCCAGAATAGCCATAACCACTTTTGCTTTCGCTTTCAGGTCATCGCGGATGCAGTAATCCAGCAGACCACTGTCAACCATGCTGTTTGCTTTGGAAACACCGATTCTTTCACAGAAATCACGGATGGATTCAGGGGTATAGCCACGGCGGCGCAGACCGCTGATGGTCGGCATGCGAGGGTCATCCCAGCCGTCAACCAGATTGTTTTCTACCAGCGCACGCAGTTTTCTCTTACTCATTACAGTATTGGTCATACCCAGACGCGCAAACTCGATCTGTCTGGGAGGATTTACAACGTAGCCCGCTTCTTTTACTACCCAGTCATACAGAGGTCTGTGATCTTCAAATTCCATTGTGCAGATGGAGTGGGTAATGCCTTCGATTGCATCTTCCAGAGGATGCGCAAAGTCATACATAGGATAAATGCACCATTCGTCACCTGTTGTATGGTGTGTGGAATGAGAAATACGATAGATAACAGGGTCTCTCATATTGATGTTGGGAGAAGCCATGTCGATTTTCGCACGCAGTGTTTTGGAGCCGTCAGGGAATTCGCCTGCTTTCATTCTTTCAAACAGGTCAAGGTTTTCCTCTACGCTTCTGTTGCGGTAAGGGCTTTCTTTACCGGGTGTATTCAGTGTACCGCGGTATTCTCTCATTTCTTCCGCTGTCAGTTCGCATACGAATGCTTTGCCTTCTTTGATCAGTTTTACTGCCACTTCATAATATTTCTGGAAGTAGCTGGAAGCATAATACAGTCTGTCTTCCCAGTCGAAGCCCAGCCATTTTACGTCTTCCTGAATGGATTCTACATATTCCACATCTTCTTTTGTGGGGTTTGTATCATCAAAACGCAGATTGCATTTGCCGCCGTAGAGCTTTGCCAGCCCAAAATTCAGGCAGATGGATTTTGCATGTCCGATGTGCAGATAGCCATTGGGTTCGGGCGGGAATCTTGTATTGATCTTATTCAGTTCACCTTTCAGGTCTTCCTGGATGTAATTGTGGATAAAGTTACCTGTTGCACCCAGCCCGCTGTTGTTTTCCATGATTTTTTCTTCAGCCATGTGGTCGCCCTCCTATATTTCATACATTCGGAATTCTTTATAAAAACCAAACGCTATCATACTTCATTATAATACAATGTATCTTTTTAGGCAATAAAACAGAAAACTTTTTTTCTCTTTACATATATAGATAACCGATATATAATATATAGAACATCTATATATAAATACATTGCAAAAGCATCGCTTTTGCATATAGGGTCGAGGGGGTTACCCCCTTGCAGGGAGTTTGAGGGACAGTCAAGCATCTTCCCTACGGGAAGACGGCTTCGCCGCCTTAATCTTGGCGGTGCTCATGTCCCTCGAAAGAAGGAGTGATTTTATGGCTATTGATAAAACATTATTGGCAGGCAGTACTGCCACACTGATTCTGAAGCTGCTGGATACAAAAGATATGTACGGCTACCAGATCATCGAAGAACTGGCGCGCCGCTCCGACGATACCTTTCAGCTAAAGGCAGGCACACTGTATCCGCTCCTGCACGGTCTTGAGAAAAAAGGTCTGCTTGAATCCTATGAGGAAAAAGCCGATTCCGCCCGTGTCCGCAAATATTACCGTCTGACGGGCAAGGGCAAAAAGCACCTCAGAGAAAAAACCGAAGAATGGAACGCTTACAGCAGTGCAGTCAACAAAGTACTGGGAGGAGGTCTTGCCTGTGAATGCTTCTGATTCTTTTAAAGCCTACACAGAAAAAGTCTGTGAACAGATCCGCTGGAAAAAAGCACACGCCGCCGTTGCACGAGAACTGGAAAACCACCTTCTTGACCAGAAAGAAGCATACATAGCCTGCGGCGATTCTGACGAAACCGCAGAAGAAAAAGCACTTCTGCAAATGGGCGATCCTATTACAGTCGGTGCCGCTCTGGACGGTACACACAAACCCGCCCCGCAGTGGGGTATGCTTGGTCTGGTACTGCTTTTATTCGGTATCGGCATATTTTTACAGCTGCAGTTTGTTCCCTTAATTGCAGAGAAATGGCTGCAGGAAACCTTTGCCGCACGCCTGTATGTAACACCATTGTTTGCAGTTGTCACACTGTTTCTCTTCTATCATCTGGATTTTTCTTTTTTCGGAAAGCATCCTTATCTGCTCCCTGTTCTTTTGCTTGTGAGCACCTTTCTGAAAGAAGTCTTCGGCGTAGAGATCAGCGGACAGGCCTGGCTTACTCTTGGCAGTCTGGCGATCAGCCCCATGCTGCTTTCTCTGTTCTTTCCGCTTGGATTCAGCTGTATCATTTACCGCTTCCGCCTTCAGGGCAGATTCGGTTATCAAAAAGCCTGCTTCCTTGCGTTGTTTACTGCACTGCTTTTGGGTAGATTTTGCAGTTTTGCCAGTTTGTTCGTATTCGCTTTTGCAGCAGGTATCGTACTGCTTACAGCTTCTTTGCGTAACTGGTTCGGCAAACATACACTGCCCTTCTTTTTCGTTCTGGCATCCATCGGTCTGCTGTTTACGGCATATCTGCTATTCGGTTCACCCTATCGCTTTGTCCGCATCTTTTATGCGCTCAACCCCGAAGCAGACCCCAACGGATACGGCTATATTGCCCTGCTTCTGCGAAATATGCTTGCAGATTCTAAGCTTTTCGGTACAGCAGATACCTTTGCAGAAAATCCAATGGCACAGAATATCGTAACAGACGATTTCTGCTCTGAATATTTTCTGACATGTGTCACATACCGCTTCGGCTGGGTGGTTTCCATCGGATTGGTTCTGCTTCTGGCAATTTTCCTTTTTTGGGGATTCTATAAATGCCTGAAACAGAAAAGTGTTCTGGGACAGATGGTATCGCTGAGTATTCTTTCTGTATTTACAGCGGAATGTTTCTTTTATATTCTGACAAACCTCGGCTATCCGTTCATCAGCTCCGCATCCCTGGACAGAATCAGCGCGATGGCCTTCATCACAGACGTTTTCAACGTAATCGTGCTTATTGCAGGCGGACTTTTCCTGTATATGGGCGAAGTGGATACCTACGGCGGACACGATTTCGGCTGGATGGGCAAGGAGTATCTGGAATATATCCATGGCGCAATCGCGAATATCGAGCGCGTGTACAACGCCCTTCCGGAAGGCTATACCCTCATCGTGATGGCCGACCATGGCGGACACGACCGCTATCATGGCCACAACATTCCGGAGGATATGACCATCC
>CALASU010000171.1 GCA_937888765.1 uncultured Clostridia bacterium
CCATGAACTGAAAACGCCGTTAAGCTCTGTAAAGGTACTGAGTGAATCCATTTTGCTGCAGGAGGATGTACCAAAAGAAATGTATGTGGAATTCCTGCATGATATCAATTCTGAGGTAGACCGTATGACAGCGATCATCAATGACCTGCTGACACTGGTAAAACTGGATCAGAAAGAAATTCCGCTGAATTTTAAGGAAACGAATCTGAATCTGATGCTGCAGGATATTACAAAGCGTCTGCAGCCTTTGGCAGATACCAAAGGGGTTTTGCTTGAACTGGAGCAGATGAAGGAAATTCTGGCAGATGTCGATGAAATGAAGCTGTCCCTTGCCATTTCCAATCTGGTAGATAATGCGGTAAAATATACACCGCAGGACGGTACTGTCAGAGTGATACTGGATGCAGACCACCAGAATGTATTTATTACGGTTTCGGATACAGGGATTGGGATTCCTGAGGATGAAGTGAATCGCATTTTTGAACGGTTCTATCGTGTAGACAAAACGAGGGACAGAGAAACAGGCGGCACAGGTCTGGGGCTGTCGATTACGCATGGCACGATTATGATGCACAATGGCAGCATTAAGGTGAACAGCAAGGAAGAAGAAGGGACAACGATTCTGGTTCGGATTCCCTTGCATCAGAATACAGAAGCGGCAAAACGATAAAAACATAAAACAGTAAGAAGAAGCGGCAAGAAAGGGAGGTAGTATGACAGAACATAAAAAGGCAATTCGCAATATCCTTATGGGAATTGTTACGATTCTGATATTGATTCCCTGCTCCCTTTTCTTATTTGAAGTCATCAAATCATCGGGAGCGGAAAAAGTAGAATTTTATTATATGATGAATGACGGCAGACTGAAGCCTGTGGATGGATGGATTGAAACCCGTACGCAGGGGGAAATGCTGGAGGATATGCTTTCCGCATTGAAAGAGCCGCCGAAAATAGAAGGGGCTTCTGCAGTCATTCCGCAGGATCTGGAATTTCTGGCGGTTAAGCTGAAAAATAACACAGCAGTGGTAGATATTTCTTCTTCGTATTTTCGTATGAAGGATATCGAAGAAGTGATCTGTCGTTCTTCTCTGGTGTGGACGCTCACGTCTTTGGATTTTGTAGAAAATGTGGAGATCTATGTGGGCGGCAGACCTTTGCTGACAGGCACGGGGGCAGTATGCGGGCCGATGAACCGAAGCAGCGTTGTAATTGATGCGGAAATTGCGGCAGAAACAACGGAATATGCGATTCTGAAGCTGTACTTCTCTAATGCGGAAGGAACAGATCTGGAAGTGGAAGAACGTGTGATTGAAGTGAACACTAACCAGAGCAGAGAAAAGAGCATTCTGGAGCAGCTGATTGCAGGGCCGCTGGAAAATTGCTGCAGCAGAACGATTCCTGCTGAAACGAAGATCCGTGATGTTACAACAACAAATGACGGCACTTGTTATGTGAATCTGAGTCAGGAATTTGTGACAAAACGCATTGGCGGCGAAAAAGGGGAACTGCTGGCAGTTTATTCGATTGTCAATTCCCTTTGCGAACTGGAACAGGTAGAAAAGGTACAGTTTTTGATTGAAGGCGAGAAACTGGATGATTTCAATGGACAGCTGGATTTCAAAACCCCTTTTACAGCAATTAACAGTCTGAAAACAGCGGAAACAAAATGAGGTACACATGAAGTAATGAAACGACCAATCCTTTGGAGTACAATATTCACGATTTGTGGTATTTATATGAGGCTGGGCATATCAGAAATGGTATGCTTAGCCTCTTTTGTATGTATAGGGATTTTGTTGTCACACTTTGTGATAAAGCTGAAAATACGCAAAGCTGTGCTTCTTCTGCTGTTTGCCGTGCTTGGATTTTTCGTGGCGGATGCTGCACAGAAGCGGAAAACCCCTTGTTTTACAACAGAAATTGCTGTACAGGGAACTGCGGTGGTACGGCAAACAGGAGAAACGACAACCGGAAATCAGAAACTGACGATGTTTGGCGATGTGCAGACAGAAGCCGGAGAGACATTGCAGGATGTGAAGCTGTATGCTGTCTGGAGCGGAGAAGAACGGCTTGCTGTCGGTGACATTGTGAGCTATATAGCAGAAGCGGCTCCATATACCCAAAGCCCTTATCCGGGCGGATATGATGAAGCCTTTTATCTGACGGTGAAAGGCTTTGACGGTAAAATATATCCCGAAGCAATAGAGAAAACAGGAGAGGATTCCTCTGCGGCGATTCGTCTGGAACAGGCGAGGGCACATCTGCGGGAGGTTCTGGAAAACATTCTGCCGGAAGAAGAAAGCGGCATTATGAAAGCAATGCTGACAGGCGAAAGGGAAGATCTGGCAGATGATGTTTATGATTTATATACCCGAGCAGGAGTCGTGCATATTCTCTGTATTTCAGGTCTGCATATGTCTATTCTGGCGTTGTCTGTGGTCGTCTTTATGGAAAAGGTGCTGCAGATGAGCAGACGCGCTTCGGCAGCGGGAACGATTCTTGTATGCGCTTTGTTTCTGATGTTTACAGGGCTTACGCCGTCTGCCTGCCGTGCGGTACTGATGATTTCGCTTGTTATGCTTGGACGGATTCTGTTTCAGCTGACAGATCGACTCAATAACATTGCCATTGCGGCTCTGGTGCTTCTGCTCATTGAGCCGCTGTATCTGTTCCATGTTGGGTTTCAGCTTTCGTTTATTACAGTAATCGGTATCTGTATCGCGGCAGAGCGGCTGGAAAAACAAGGAAAGCGGGAAAAAAGCGTATTAACAGAAATAAAGGAAATCCTTTATATTTCGTTTTATGCTTCGCTGTTCAGCTTCCCTGCGGTGGCATATCATTTTGATGCGGTTTCTCTTGTTGGGATTCTGGCAAACCTTGTGATCCTGCCTTTGAGTGGATATCTGCTTGGATTTGGTATGCTCAGTG
Source organism: uncultured Clostridia bacterium (assembly GCA_937888765.1). GTDB lineage: Bacteria > Bacillota > Clostridia > Lachnospirales > Anaerotignaceae > Anaerotignum_A. The sequence goes on from CALASU010000171.1 coordinate 2,929, forward strand.
CGTTTCTGGGCCTGTTTTTCCTGCCTGCGGGAATTTTTGCGGCAGGCAGTGTATACGTGATATTGCGGATTTATAAATGGACGTGTACCCTGCTGACTTCTGTGCCGTATGGATATTTTCTGATAGGGAAACCTTCGCTGACAACAATTTTGTGTATGTATCTGCTGTTGTTTTTTGTGCTTCTGTACGGCGAAAGAAAGCACGCGTGGAAAGGGGCGGCTGTGCTTTGCTGTGGGCTGTGGTTCAGCATTTTCGGCAATCGTATGCTCTTCAAAGAAAATACCGTTGCTTTTCTGAATGTGGGGCAGGGGGATGCGGCTGTGCTTTCTGCTTATGACGGAAGAACCTATTTAATCGACGGCGGCGGACAGTATGGCAAGGACTTTGGAAGCAATACAGGGGAATGGATTCTGCTGCCGTATCTGCAAAGTCTGGGTGTGACGGAACTGGATGGCGTATTTCTTTCCCATCCCGATACGGATCATATGACGGGGCTTCTGGAGGTTCTGGAGAAGATGCCGACAAAAGGGCTGTATCTTTCGGAGTATCCGTTTGCAGATACGGAAGAATGGCGTTTTCTGGAGGAATTTCTGACCTCTCATGACATTCCTTTGTATGCTGTAAAAAACGGAGATGTTTCTGCGGACGGGGCATGGGAATGTCTGTATCCTTTTGATGGGGTTGCTTTTTCGGATGATGACGATAACCACGGTTCTATGGTGCTTCGCTATACATACGGCGGAACGAGTATTCTGTTTACGGGAGATATTGCACAGACAGACGAAAAACTGCTTCTGTCGCAGGGAGCGGATCTTTCGGCGGATATTCTGAAAGTGGCACATCATGGTTCGAAGTATAGTTCCTCAGAGGCGTTTCTGGAAGCGGTTTCCCCGAAGATTGCTGTCATTTCCTGCGGAAAGAATAATCTGTATGGGCATCCGCATGAGGAAACAATGGGGCGGCTATCTGCAGAAACAGAAAGTATTCATCGAACTGATTTACATAATTCTGTTATTGTAAATATGTCGTCTGACGGAAGCTATGCAGTGAAAACGCTGACAGAACAAAAGCCTGTATTTGAAAGGTGGAAAGCAGGAATGATGGAGAAGAATTGACAGATAAATTTTAACTTTATATAATATAGTTAAAAATAAGAGGTTGTTCGTGAGAACAACCTCTTATCATTGATTTGAGGGATATAGATGAAAGAGTTAAAAAAACAATGGAAAAATAATGAATTTGCGAGATGCTATCTGTTTTTCGGCACAGAAACGTATCTGATCAAGGAATATGAAGCCGCACTGACCAAAGCCATTCTGGCAGAAGGTGCGGAGCTGATGAATCACGATATTCTGACAGAAAAGAATGCCACGGCGGCGGCGATCATGGATGCGGCGGAAACCTTTCCGTTTCTGAATGAAAAACGTCTGGTAACGGTACGTAACAGCGATTTTTTTCAGAAAGTGGGCAGAAAAGAAGAGGGGGAACGACTGAAAGCATTCCTTGCAGACCTGCCCGAAACGACCTGTCTGGTATTTATTGAAGAAAAAGTTGAGAAGACAAACGGACTTTATAAGGCTGTTGTGAAGCATGGGCAGGCGGTGGAATTCAAGAAGCCGACAGAAAAGGATCTGGCAACATGGGTTAGAAGAAAGAGTAGAGAAAATGGAATTGTTATGTCGGATGCTGTGATTGGTTTGTTTTTACAAACGGTGGAGCATAGCATGGAAAACATTGACAGCGAACTGCGAAAACTTGCGGCATACAAAGGCGAGGAAAAAGAAGTTGCGCCTGCGGATATTACTGCGGTATGTACAGCTTCTCTGGAAGCAAAGGTATTCGATCTTGTGCGTGCGATGACGGAGAAAAAGCCGGAGAAAGCACTGGCAATGTACCGCAATCTGCTTTCTATGAAAGAATCGCCGTATATGGTGTTGTCTCTGATTACAAGACAGTTCCGTCTGATTTTAGAGACGATGCTGTTTTCTCTCAGTGGACTGCATAATGATGCTATTGCGGATAAACTGGAAATTCGGGATTTCGCTGTGCGGGAGTATCAGCGGCAATCCAGACGGTTTCCGACTGCGGGATGGAAGCAGGCACTGCGGGATTGTCTGGAAACGGATCTGGCGATCAAAACGGGGAAAATGGCAGAGGAAACAGCGGTGGAACTGCTACTGATGAAATACAGTACGCTGGAATGGAAAAGTAACCGATAAATCAAAAGACCTTGGGGGCGTTGCCCCCAATACCCCC
>CALASU010000172.1 GCA_937888765.1 uncultured Clostridia bacterium
CGTTGGGCGCCTCCCCCTTTTCGGCCAAGGCCATTCGCTGCCGCACTCCAAATCGATGCTGTTCGTCGGTGATCACCAAACCCAGGCGATGATATTTCACCGGCTCCGAGATCAGGGCATGGGTACCGATGATCAACTGAACACTGCCATCTTCCAGCCCCTGCATCACGCCCTTACGCTCTTTTCCTTTCACGTTGCCGGTTAATAGTGCTACGCGAATCCCCAAAGGTTCAAGCAGCCTTTTTGCTTCACTCAAATGCTGTCTGGCCAACACCTCTGTAGGTGCCATCAATGCTGCCTGATACCCATCACAGGCCGCGGCATACATCGCCAGCAGTGCCACCATAGTTTTACCGCAGCCAACATCACCCTGTACCAGACGGTTCATGGCCCGATCACTGACCAGGTCCATTTGAATTTCCTGCCAAACCCGTTTTTGTGCTCCGGTTAACTGATAGGGGAGGGCAGATAAAAACCTATCTTCTACATTTGTATCACAGTTGATCCGATATCCCTTTGTATCTCCCCGCAACCTGCTTTTCATCCGGTGCAATGCCAACTGCTGCACGAAAAGTTCATCAAACACCAATCGATGCCGTGCTTTTTCCTGTTCCTCAAAGCTGGCAGGATGGTGCATCGCCTTCACTGCCTCGCCCCATCCCATCAAGTTTTGTCGATAGCTGCCGGGCAGTGGATCATATTCCTCCGTCAGGTATTCAAGTGCCTGTGCAATAGCAGCCTGTACCATTTTTTGTGTCAAACCGCCACCCAGCGGATATACCGGCACGATTCCAGGCATATCTTCTGCAGCCTTCTGCACCTGAGGAGATGTCAGCTGGATCCGGTTATAGTTTCGCTTTACCTTTCCTTTAAACAGATATAGCTGTCCTTCCACCAGATTCTTCATTAAATAGGGCTGATTGAACCAAACCACTGCCAGTTCCCCGCTCTCATCCGCGATCCGTGCATTGGTCACCGTCCATTTTCCTTTATGGAAATTACGCGGAGCAGAAATAAGACGGGCGCGGATGACCACATCCTCGCCCAATTGAATATTGCTGATCGCAGTTCGATTTCTCTCATCCAGATAGCTTCTGGGGAAGTAGTATAGAAGATCCATCAGATTTTCGACACCCACTCGGAAGAAAAGTTCCGCCCGGCTTACGCCGATCCCCTTCAGCTCCGTTAACTTGATCGCATGTAAATGATTCATTTTTCTTTCCTTATTAAATTACACACAGTGTAACTTCAAAAACATACTTCGCATGTTTTTTATTCTGCGGAAAGCAGATAATAGTACAGCGGCTGACCACCACTTTGAATTTCAACCTCAACACCGGGACAGAACTCTTCCACGTGTTCCTTTAACTCCACTGCTTCTTCCTCAGTTGCATCCTCACCATAATAGATGGTCACCAAGCTGGTTTCATCGTTTACCATGGATTCCAGAAGCTGTTTAGTGGTCTTAATGAGATCCTGACCAACCTGACAGATCTCGTCATTTTTCAGTGCCAAAATATTATCAGCCTTGATCTCAAACTCACCCATATGGGTATCGCGCACTGCATAGGTAACAGAACCGGATACAACAGTGGACAAGCTTTCCGTCATCTGCGCTTCGTTGGCTTCTGCACTCTCACCGGGCATATAGCTGATCATTGCAGTAATACCCTGAGGAATACTTCTGGAGGGGATCACATGAAGCTGTTTGCCCTCTTCCATCAAATAGGTTGCCTGTTGAGCAGCCAAAATGATGTTTTTATTGTTCGGCAGAACAAAAATATGATCTGCATTGATTTTATCCACAGCATTCAGAATATCTTCTGTACTGGGGTTCATTGTCTGACCGCCTTCGATCACTTCATCTACGCCCAGATTTTTGAAGATTTTTGTCAGACCTTCGCCTGCAGAAATGGATACAAAGCCAACTTCTTTTTTAGGCTGTTCTGCTTTGGGCGCTTCTTCTGCTGCGGGAGCCGCTTCGCCTGCAAAGTTGATTTTATTTGTATGCTGTTCACGCATATTGTCAATTTTCAGACCTGTCAGACTGCCGATTGTCAGAGCCTTTTCAATTGCCAGACCGGGATGATCTGTGTGTACATGGATTTTAATGATATCATCATCGCTTACACAAACAACAGAGTCACCGATTGTGCCCAGATATGCCTGCAGTTCATCTGTCACTTGTTCATCTGCATGATCTACATTGATGAAGAATTCTGTACAGTAACCAAATGTAATGCTTTCGTTTTCTACAGAAGCCAGAGATGCAAAGTCGATTGTTTCTGCAGTTTCTGTTTTCTGTGTTTTTTCTTCCAGTACAACAGGTGCATTGCCGCTCAACTGATTCAGCGCACCTTCCAGAATATACAGCAGACCTCTGCCGCCGGCATCCACTACGCCAGCCTGTTTCAGTACAGGCAGCATATCAGGTGTTTTCGCCAGAACTTCATGACCATGCTTGATGATACCTTTCAGGAATACTTCAATATCATCTGTTTCCTGCGCCAGTTTTACAGCCGCTTCTGCACAGCCTCTTGCAACTGTCAGAATTGTACCTTCCTTAGGCTTCATAACAGCCTTATATGCTGTTTTCACAGCCTGTTCTGCCGCTGCCGCAAATTCCTTTACGCCCGCTTCTTCCAGACCTTCCAGCCCTTTTGCAAAGCCACGGAACAGCTGAGAAGTAATAACGCCAGAGTTACCTCTTGCGCCTCTCAGAGCACCGCTGGATGCTACCTTTGTAATATCTGCCACTTTCAGAGAACCACTTTTTTCTGCTTCTCTTGCAGCCGCCATAACTGTCAGGGACATATTTGTACCTGTATCACCGTCGGGTACAGGGAATACATTCATTGCATCCACTAACTGTTTATTTGCCGCCAATTCATTAGCACCCGCAATGACCATTCCGGCCAGACGTTCGCCATTTATTATCGTAATACTCACCGATTGTTCCTCCTCTTGCTTTATTGTCCTGCTTAGTTGTCGACTCTTACGCCGTCAACGAAAATATTCACATCTTCCACTTCTACACCTGTGTATGCTTCCACAGAATATTTTACAGTGCTGATGATATTATCTGCAATAACGGAAATATTGGTGCCGTATTCCACGATGATATGCAGATCAATGCTTACTTTATTGGCATTGATACGCATTTTGATACCTTTTGTCAGGCTTTCCAGCTTCAGCAGCTGTACCAGACCATCCTTTACGTTTTTCGCCGCCATACCTACGATGCCGTAACATTCGATTGCCGCATGACCTGCGATTCTTGCGATTACTTCACGATCAATACTGATAACGCCATATTCGTTTTCCAATTTTGCTGCCATTATAATCAGCCTCCTATTTCTAAAACCATTGGCACTGTTTTTCTGAGTTTCTACAATTACATAGATATTGATAGTATACCATTAACTATAGCCATTTGAAAAGATTTTTTTCCCGTTAAGTATAAAAACGATACAAAAACCTCTGTTTTGTATCACAAATTTCCAGATTTTTCTTAGAAAAGCAAAAAAGAGAGCCTGTATTCAGACTCTCTCAACTAGGGTAGCAGGATTCGAACCTGCGAATGACGGAATCAGAATCCGTTGCCTTACCGCTTGGCGATACCCCATTATTCCAACTAATTTTATTTAGCTGGATTTTGAAACCTGGGCTAGCTGGATTCGAACCAGCGAATGCAGGAGTCAAAGTCCTGTGCCTTACCGCTTGGCGATAGCCCAATATACGATAATGCAGATTACTAAATAAAAAGCGCGAGACGAGATTCGAACTCGCGACCCTCGCCTTGGCAAGGCGATGCTCTAC
>CALASU010000173.1 GCA_937888765.1 uncultured Clostridia bacterium
CTTTGCCCCTGCACCCCACAAGCCTTTGAAAAGGCTTGACCGAAACTTTTTATTTACCTTCGGCACAAAATAACCAGTTTGTCTACAGTCTAAAATCGTCAGACAATTTTGTCTGACGATTTTTTTCACAGCTTCATCCCTTTTGGAAATGCCTCTTGCCGCATCAAACCCCACATTTTATCAATATACGCCAATGTATAGAAATTTTCATAATAATGGTAGTAAAATGCACCTTTCGGTGTCATATGATATACGCCGTTCTGTTCCGTTATAAAGCCCACTTTCTTTGCCAGTTCCAGTTCCAAGCCATATACCTTCTTCAGCGGCACACCGAAAAAGGCTTCAAACGCCTTTTCGTCCACCTTTGTGCTGTAGGCTGTCCAGAACAGATAATACAGCATCCGCTGGTGCTTTGTAAAATAGAGTGTCAAAGCAGTTGGCAGCTGTTCCCGTTTCAGTCGCTCCCCATATTCCTCCACAGAAAAGGTATTGATCTTAAACTGTCCGTTTAACAGCGTCGTTGCCGAACAGCCGAACCCCAGAAAATTTTCCCGTGTCATAGAGGAATATACCGCCTCTTTCTTTTTGGAAAATGTCCAGATAGAGGTACGGGTATAGCCCCTTACATTGCAGTAAGCTGTGATCTTATCAAGCAGTTTTCGCTTTTCTTCTTTCGGCATAGCAGGCACAGCGGCATCTGTAAATGTGAAATCAATAAACGGATAAATCGCAACATGATTTGCTCCATGTGAAAATGCCAGCTCTATATCCGTCTTTAAATCTTCATAGGTCTGGTTTGGCAGTGCAAAGATAAAGTCCATGGAAACTGTTTCAAACGGCACTTTCCGCAGTTCATGCGCCATATTTTCGATTTCTACTGTATGCCTGCCCAGAATCTTCTGATATTTCTGCTGAAAAGACTGTATGCCAATGCTGATTTTTGTCACGCCCGCTTCTTGCAGCTGCCGCAGGATCGGCTCTGTCACATGATCGGGATGCAGTTCCACCCCGATCCCCTCCGTAATTTCAAAATACATCTGCAGCGTGTCGATGATGTCTTTCAAATGCTCGATTGCCAGCGTAGGCGTACCGCCGCCAAAATACAGACTGGTTACTTTTTTCTTTTCCTTACACTGCTTGCCTACCATATGGATTTCCTTGAGCAGAAAACGGATATACCGCTCACAGGCTTTTTGCGTATACAGCGTTTTACAATACGGACAGAAACTGCAAATTTTCTCACAAAACGGAATATGCACATACAGCCCAAGATTTTTGCAGTCTGCATAGTCTAAAGTGTTTTCATATGTATTCACAAACGTAAAAGGCTTTATGGTTCTTGTCAGCCACATTCTGGTAAAATCAGTGATGATGCTCATACAATCCCCCCTAGATGTATTTCAGATATGTTTGCAGCATTTCCCATATGATTTTTGGATGTCCCCGAAACAGAAGTGTATATTCCGCTTGAATTCAGCGTATCGCAACAGGGAAATGCAAGAAACTATGAACTCCGTATCCCGCAAGGCAATTATGCGGTGTATGGAAATATACAATGGCAATCTGAAATGTATGCTACGCTGCGCAGCGGCGATTATCGGACGGGCTACGCCTGCTGGCTCTCTCCATCCGTGTTCTATGTTCCGATGAAATCTGGTCAGGAGAAAGCAAATGTAGAATTGTCTGCTTCGGAGTATTTCATTGAGGATGAGCAGTTCTATGCGCTGGATATCGAGCTGCTTGAAAAAGCGGCAAATCGCCTGCAGGCCGGAACTGTCATGGATTCTGCTCAGATTGAAAATGGACGTGTGCAGATGAAGGTGCAGGCGGATGAGGGGCAGAGGCTGATGCTCTCTGTGCCGCATGATCGAGGGTGGAAGATTCTTCTTAATGAAAAGCCGGTGGAGCCGGAGCTTTTTGCCGGATGCATGTATACGATTGTTCTGGAGGATGGACTCAACATCATCCAGATGAAATACCATACAAGGTATCTGGGATTGGGAGCCTGGTGTACGGGGCTTGGTTTGTGTATTGCAGCCCTGATGGGTCTGCGTGCCAGAAAAAAGAATACCCGGACCGTATAATGCAAAGCGAAACCGGTGATGAGATTGTATCTCGCCCAAAAGACAAAGAAGAGCCTCCTGTGGCAGAAACAGAATCTGCAACAGGAGGCTTTTGTGTGCCCGGAAGCTGCGCCGGGGAAGAGGAATGATCTGCAGCATTCGAAAAAGGCGGCTTGCAAAATGAATAGCCAGATCGCAGAATGATTCAAAGTAATCAAACAGCAGATAGAACAGCTGATGCGCAATACATGCATTTCTGCCGCTGTGAGCGCAGTCCGGTTTCTTATTGTTTTTTGTTTAGTAAAATATAATCGCGACTATTGACAGCTTGCTCTTATCGTGATAGAATAACATTACTGATTTAACGGTGTCTTATGGTATCTGGAGGATATATGGGAGCGAAGGGCAATGAAGCCTGTAAGCGTTATCAGATGGCATCGGATTATGTGCTGCGCAAAATCGCGGATGATTATGTAATCATCCCGCCGGGTGACGGGCATGTGTTTGGCAATGCTATGCTGATGCCGAATAGATCGGCGGCATTCCTGTGGAATCTCTTTTCTCAGCCGCGAACGCTGGAAGAGGCGGTTTCGTTGACGCTGGA